>NZ_JBMVFV010000091.1:0-20930 GCF_049538395.1 Micromonospora sp. AB353
GACCGTGCAGATCACCGGTCCGTCCTCGGTGGTGCGCAGCAGATAGCGGTAGCGCTCGCCGGGGACCGCACCGCCCTGGCTGTCCAGGAACTCCCAGCGCACCGCCACCTCGGTGAGCAGCGCCGAGATCTGCTGCACGTCCTCGATCTGCGCGTTCGCCGCGACGAGTTCCCGCTCCTGGTAGTCCGGCGCGGCGCCGACGAAACTGAGCGCCACCGCGGCGGGCGAGGTGAACGAGAAGCTGTAGGTGTCGGCGACCACCAGCCCCGGCAGGGCGTAGCAGCCGGCGATGGCCGGCACGTCGGCGGTGGTCAGCGCCACGCCGTACCGGTCGAAGAAGTCGGTGAGCGTGTCGAGGTCGGTGGAAGCCGTCACGACGCTCCTCATTACCGGCGCGCCCTCGCGGCAAACCTTCCTCAGCGCGGCGGGATCCGCACCTCGATCTCGGCGCCGAGGTGCGCGCCGCCGCGCAGCGCCAGGTCGTCGCCGCTCCAGAACCGCCCCGGGTCGTACCAGTTGGGCCGCCGACCCTCGGGGAGCAGGCCCATCGCCTCGTAGGTCACCGCGACCACCTCGGCGCAGTACGCCGTCTCCAGCGCCGCCGCGTTCTCCCTGCTGGTGTCGCCGATCCTGCCGGTCCCGCCGGTGTCGCCGTTGTCGCCGGCCCTGCTCTGGCGGCCGGTCTCGCCCCTGTCGATGATCCTGCTCAGGATGCCGAGTTGGTTCCGGTCGCCGGTCCTGCCCCGGAGGCCGCCGAGGCTCAGGCGGCGCGGGTGCGGCATCCGGCCTCGGGCCCACCGCCAGGCGAGCTGCGCGGTGGACGGGAACGGTGTCCCGTCCAGACGCGCCACGGTACGCAGCACCGCCTCCTCCATCGCGGTGTCCGCCGGCGGTTCGAGCTGGCGCAACCAGCCCCGCTGGCCGTACCGGTTGGCCCAGACGCAGACCGCATCGCGCAGGTCGTGCAGCTGCACGCCGCGCTGATGCGTGCCGGTCCACATGTCCGGCAGCGAACGGCCCAGCTCGGCGTGCCACATCAGCGGCGGCATGTCGTCGAGCACCACGGCCATGCCCACGTGGTTCACCGGGCTGTTCGTGGTGAGCTGGATGGCCCGGTCGGGCACGCTGCGTCCGCGGAACACCCACAGATCGCCGGTACGGGTCAGCTCCACGGCCTCGTCCAGGCTGATGCTCATGGAGGACTACCCTATGCGGATGCGGCAACGGATGCGGTGGTGGAAGGTACTCGGTCTCGCGGGTCTCGCCGGCGTCGCGGCGACCGGCGTGGTGGTGGCGCGGGCCGAACGGCGGCGCCGGGCGTACACCCCGGAGGAGATCCGGGACCGGCTGCGCGAACGGCACGCCAAGGCCTCGTCGTCGTCCTGACCGGACAGTCGAGGGCGGCGGATTCTCCTACCATCGCCATGATGGGAACCGTTTTCTGGGAGAGCCCGTTCGTCCTCGATCCCCCGCCAGCCGCCGTGGAGCGGCACGGCGACGTCGACCTGCACGTCCCCACCGGCGATGGCCGGCATCCCGCGGTCGTCGTCGTGCACGGCGTACCGGGGCCACCCGAAGCTCCCGACGCGCGGGACTGGCCGCTCTACCGGGGCTACGGCGCGCTGCTCGCCGAGGCGGGCGTGCTGGCCGCGATCCCCCGGCTCACCGTGGCGAGCCCGGACGACCTGTACACGGTCGCCGCCCGGGTCGCCGCCGCCACCGAACTGCTCCGCGCCGACCCGCGCGTCGACGCCGACCGGCTCGGCCTCTGGTTCTTCTCCGGTGCCGGCCTGCTGATCGGCGACTGGCTCCGCGACCCGCCCGCCTGGCTGCGCGGCGTGGCGGCGACGTACCCGCTGCTGGCGCCGCTGCCCGGATGGCCCCCGGTGGACCCGCGCTTCCGCCCGCTCGACGCCCTCGACCTGCCCACAGACCCGGACGCCGCCACTCCGTCCGGCACGGTCTCCCCCGACGACGCCGACGCCGACGCCCCGCATGCGGAGGGCGCGGCGCGGCCGACGCTCGTGCTGACCCGGGCGGGGCGGGAGCGGCCCGAGGTCGCCCCCACCGTCGAGGCGTTCACCGTGGTCGCGCGGCGGCGCGGCATCCCACTGTGCGTGGTGGACGTGCCGAACGGGCAGCACGGATTCGACGCGCTGGACCACACCGAGGAGTCCCGGGCCGCAGTCCGCACCGCCCGCGACACCTTGATCGCCCTGCTCACCGCCCCCTGACGCCGGCCGCCCCACCCACTTCCCAGGATCACCGTCCCGCAGAGCGGAACACACGAAGATCTTGGTAGGAAACGGCCCCTATGAGGGCCGTTTCCTACCAAGATCTCCACCAACCCAAGGGATGACCGCGATCAGGGGCACCCCAGAACCCCCACAGCCCCAACCCCCACCGCCCCACCGCGTCGATCATGAAGTTGGCGGCGACAAATCGGGCACCAACCACCGTCAACTTCATGATCGACGGGGCGGGACAACGCACGGCATCGCGCGAATCCCGTGCACCCGGTCACCCGGTCACCCCGTCACCCGGCCCAGCGGTCCACCGCGCACTGCCCGTGCCCCGTCCACTCGCCCGCCTCGATCCGCGTCCGGTGATCAAGGAGTTTGTGTCGCTGCGGGGGCCCTCACAGGACACAAACTCCTTGATCACCGGATGGGGGCGCGCCAGCGCGAGGGTGGAGTGGCGGGAGGGAGAGTGCGGTGCGGCCCTGGCCGGTGAGGGCCTGGAAGCGCTGGACTGGGTCGTCCGTCTTCGGGCGGGGTGGGGCGTGAGGGGTCAGCGGTCGGCGGCGGGGACCGGGGTGGGCTGGTCGGAAGGCTCGGGCACGTGCAGGCGCTTGGCGCGGCGGCGAAGCCACGCGGTGCTCACCACGCCGGCCAGCACGGCCAGCACCAGCCCGGCCCAGGAGATGTCCTTGAGCCAGTGCTCGGCGGCCTGCCCCACGTAGAACAACAGGTAGGTGGTGCCGAACGCCCACACCAGCCCGCCGGCGGCGTTCGCGACCAGGAACCGGCGGTACGGCACGCGCAGCGCCCCGGCGAGCGGGCCCGCGAGGATGCGCAGCAGCGCGACGAACCGCCCGAAGAAGACGGCCCAGACGCCGTGCCGGGCGAAGCTCAGCTCGGCGCGGGCCAGGTGTGCCGGGCCGAGGTGTTTCGGGAAGCGCCGGCCGAGGCGTTCCAGCAGTGGACGGCCGCCGCGCCGGCCCACGGCGTACCCGATGGAGTCGCCGAGGATGGCGCCGGTGGCCGCGGCGGCGGCCACCCACTCGGGCCCGACGACGCCGGTGGCGGCGAGCAGGGCGGCGCTGACCAGCACGATCTCGCCGGGCAGCGGGATGCCCATGCTCTCCACGCCGATCACCACGCCCACGAGCAGGCAGATGAGGCCCGGTGGGAGCGCGGCGAGCCAGTGCTGTACGTCGACCACCAGCCGACCCTACCCGCGCCCGGTCACCCCGCGGGGGCCAGGAACTCCAGCCGGTTGCCGTGCGGGTCGTACGTGTGGAACCGCCGCATGCCGGGAATCTCGTCGTCGCCCCAGGTCACCGTGTGTCCGGCGGCGTCCAGGCGGGCGGCCAGCTCGTCCAGGTCGGTGCGCAGCAGCGCGGGGTGTGCCTTGCGGGCGGGGCTGAAGTCGTCCTCGACGCCCAGGTGCAGTTCGGTGTCGTACCCGGTGAACCAGCAGCCACCGCGGGCGGCGAGGGCCGGGGGTTTGGGCTTCTCGGTGAGGCCGAGCAGGCCGGTGTAGAAGGAGCGGGACGCGTCCTCGGAGCCGCGCGGGCAGGCGAGCAGGACGTGATGGATCATGGTGGCACCTCCTCGTCCCGCAGCGTGGCACGAGGTTGCGTGAATAGCAAGACGGACGTACGGTTTTGTAGAGACCGACGCAGGTAAGTGTCGCCTAACCACGGCGGCGCACCGGTCGGTGCGACAAACTGCTCAGGACTACTCACGGTCGCTGGTGTGAAGGAGTACGACGTGGCGAGCCTCGACACCTTCGGTGCGAAGACCCAGCTACGCGTCGGAGACGCGAGCTACGAGATTTTCAGGATCGACAAGGTGGAGGGCCACGAGCGGCTGCCCTACAGCTTGAAGATCCTGCTGGAGAACCTGCTGCGGACCGAGGACGGCGCGAACATCACCGCCGACCACATCCAGCAGCTCGGCGCGTGGGACGCCACCGCCGACCCGAGCGTGGAGATCCAGTTCACCCCGGCCCGGGTGCTGATGCAGGACTTCACCGGCGTGCCCTGCGTGGTCGACCTGGCCACCATGCGCGAGGCGGTCCGCGACCTGGGCGGCGACGCCACCAAGGTCAACCCCCTCGCTCCGGCCGAGCTGGTCATCGACCACTCGGTCATCGCCGACCTGTTCGGCCGCGAGGACGCCTTCGAGCGCAACGTCGAGCTGGAGTACGAGCGCAACAAGGAGCGCTACCAGTTCCTGCGCTGGGGCCAGACCGCGTTCAACGAGTTCAAGGTCGTCCCGCCGGGCACCGGCATCGTGCACCAGGTCAACATCGAGTACCTGGCTCGTACGATCATGGAGCGCAACGGCCAGGCGTACCCGGACACGGTCGTCGGCACCGACTCGCACACCACCATGGTCAACGGCCTGGGCGTGCTGGGCTGGGGCGTCGGCGGCATCGAGGCCGAGGCCGCGATGCTCGGCCAGCCGGTCAGCATGCTGATCCCCCGGGTCGTCGGCTTCAAGCTCTCCGGTGAGATGCCGGCCGGCACCACCGCCACCGACCTGGTGCTGACCATCACCGAGATGCTGCGCAAGCACGGCGTGGTCGGCAAGTTCGTCGAGTTCTACGGCCCCGGCGTGAGCGCGGTGCCGCTGGCGAACCGCGCCACCATCGGCAACATGTCGCCGGAGTACGGCTCGACCGTGGCGATCTTCCCGATCGACGCCGAGACCGTGCGCTACCTGGAGCTGACCGGCCGCGACGCGTCTCAGGTGGCGCTGGTCGAGGCGTACGCCAAGGAGCAGGGCCTCTGGCACGACCCGGAGCGCGAGCCGGAGTACTCCGAGCGCCTCGAGCTGGACCTCGGCACCATCGAGCCGTCACTGGCCGGCCCGAAGCGCCCGCAGGACCGGGTGCCGCTGGGTAGCGCCAAGACGCTGTTCCGCGCCGCGCTCAGCGACTACGTCGCCGCCGACGAGACCGGTGGCGACCCGGGCCGCAAGCCGGGCGTGCCGCAGCAGGAGAAGCCGTTCGGCGCCGACGGCCCGGCCGACGAGGCGTCGGCCGAGTCGTTCCCGGCCAGCGACTCCCCCGCCAACGGCGTCAACGACCCGGCGGACGCGCCGCGCGACCTGGAGACCGCCGCGGTGGGCGCGGGCGGCCGGGCCAGCAATCCGGTACGCGTGACCGGCGCCGACGGCGTCGAGTACGAGCTGGACCACGGCGCCGTGGTGATCGCCGCGATCACCTCCTGCACCAACACCTCGAACCCGCAGGTCATGATCGGGGCGGCGCTGCTGGCCCGCAACGCGGTGGACAAGGGCCTGGCCCGCAAGCCGTGGGTGAAGACCACCCTGGCGCCGGGCTCGAAGGTCGTCATGGACTACTACGACCGCGCCGGCCTCACCCCGTACCTGGAGAAGCTCGGCTTCAACCTGGTCGGCTACGGCTGCACCACCTGCATCGGCAACTCCGGCCCGCTGCCGGAGGAGGTCTCCGCCGCCGTCAACGAGGGCGACCTCGCGGTCGTGTCGGTGCTGTCCGGCAACCGCAACTTCGAGGGCCGGATCAACCCGGACGTCAAGATGAACTACCTGGCGTCCCCGCCGCTGGTGGTCGCGTACGCGCTCGCCGGCACGATGGACATCGACCTGGCGAACGAGCCGATCGGCGAGGACGCCCAGGGCAACCCGGTGTTCCTGCGGGAGATCTGGCCGAACAGCGCCGAGATCCAGGACGTCATCGCCTCCGCGATCGGCGCGACCGGCTTCAGCGCCGCGTACGCCGACGTGTTCGCCGGTGACGAGCGCTGGCAGTCGCTGCCGACCCCGACCGGCGACACGTTCTCCTGGGACGGCGAGTCGACCTACGTGCGCAAGCCCCCGTACTTCGAGGGCATGCAGCAGGAGCCGGCCCCGGTCCAGGACATCGCCGACGCGCGGGTGCTGGCCAAGCTGGGCGACTCGGTGACCACCGACCACATCTCCCCGGCCGGTTCGATCAAGGCGGACTCCCCCGCCGGCAAGTACCTGGCCGAGCACGGCGTGGCCCGGCACGAGTTCAACTCGTACGGCTCCCGCCGGGGCAACCACGAGGTGATGATCCGGGGCACGTTCGCCAACATCCGGCTGCGCAACCAGCTGGTCCCCGGCGTGGAGGGCGGCTTCACGGTCAACCACCTGACCGGCGAGCAGACCTCGATCTACGACGCCTCGATGGCGTACCAGGAGGCGGGCGTCCCGCTGGTCATCCTGGCCGGCAAGGAGTACGGCTCGGGCTCGTCGCGGGACTGGGCGGCGAAGGGCACGATGCTGCTGGGCGTGAAGGCGGTCATCGCCGAGTCGTACGAGCGGATCCACCGCTCGAACCTGATCGGCATGGGCGTGCTGCCGCTGCAGTTCCCGGGCGGCGAGACCGCCGAGTCGCTGGGCCTGACCGGTACGGAGACGTTCTCGATCAGCGGCGTCACCGCGCTGAACGACGGCGACACCCCGCGCACGGTGAAGGTCACCACCGACACCGGTGTGGAGTTCGACGCCGTGGTCCGCATCGACACCCCAGGTGAGGCGGACTACTACCGGCACGGCGGCATCCTGCAGTACGTGCTGCGCCGCATGATCGCCAGCTGAGTTTGGATGTAAGGAAGGGCCCCTTCTTAACAGACGTCTGTTAAGAAGGGGCCCTTCCTTACATCTCAGCGGAGGCGGAGCGCGACGGCGCGTGCCTCGGCGTCGGTGAGCGGCAGGAACCACAGGAAGCGCCGCACGATCGCGATCGGGTCCGGGCCGTCGGGGCCGGCCGCGCAGGTCGCGGATGGCCTGCCGGGTGAGCCGGGAGAACTCGGGGATCATCGTGGCGCGGCGGGCCGCGTCGGTGGGCGCGGCCCGCAGGGTCGGGCACGGCCAGGGCTCGCCGCAGCGGTCGCAGCGCCAGGCCGGACCGCACGCTCGGTGGCCGGTGAGCGGCAGCACCACCCGGGGGTACGCCGAAGTGGGTGTCGGTTCGGTCATGCCTCCACCGTGCCGAGGGTGCCCGAACAATCACACAGCGTTGTGTAATCTCCTTCGGACGGTTCTTTTGCTCCGGGGAGGAATGGGCATGAACCATGCCTTCGTCCCCGCGCTGGCCGGCACCGGCCACACCGCCGAGAGCCTGGCGGAGCGGCTCGGCCTGCACCCGAAGACGGTGGCCCGGTGGGCGAACCCCGGACACATCCCGCAGAGCCGGCACCGCGCGACTGTGGCGAACCTGCTGGGCCAGCCGATCGAGGCGCTCTGGCCCGACGCGGTCCGCCGCCGCGAGCCCGTGTGGTTCCGCCCGTGGGTGGACATCGAGCGCGAGGCGGTCGCGCTACGAGCCTTTCAACTGGCGTGGGTGCCGGGCCTGTTGCAGACCGAGGCGTACGCCCGGGCCACGTTCATCGGCCAGCCGCTGACCGGCGACGAGATCACCGACCTGGTCACCGCCCGACTGGAACGGCAGGGCATCCTCACCCGGCCGCGCGGGCCGCTGTACGTCGTGGTGCTCGACGAGCAGGTGTGCGCCGCGCCGCCGCCGGCGACCGGGCGCTGATGGCCGCCCAGGTGGCCCACCTGCTCGCCTGCGCCGAGCTGCCGAACGTGCAGCTCCACGTGGTGCCGGTTGATACGCCGACCTATCCCGGGCTGGACGGGCCGTTCGTCATCGCGGAGCTGCGCGACGGCAACCGGGTGGCGCATGTGGACAGCGAGGCCCGCGCGCAGATCATCGAGCAGCCCTCGGAGATTGCTACCCTGGAGCGTCGGTGGGAACGCATCCGGGGCGAGGCACTGCCCCGCCCGCGAACCCTGGAACTACTGAGGGAAGTGGCGGCGGCATGGACCTGAGCGGCGGCATTGACTTGAGCGGCGGCATTGACCTGAGCGGCGCCCGGTGGCGTAAGAGCACCCGCAGCGGCGGCAACGGCGGCGACTGCGTCGAGGTGGCCGGCAACCTGCCCGGTGTGGTCGGCGTCCGCGACTCGAAGGACCCGGCCGGGCCGGTGCTCACCTTCACCCCGGCCGCGTGGACCCGGTTCGTGACGTCGACCCGCCGCTGAGTCAACAGTTAATGGCCTTCGGGTTCGGCGTGGATTGCGACGTCCAACGTCCAGGGCCGGACTCCGCCGAGTCCGACCCTGGACGTAGTGCGACAACTGGCGGGCTATCGAATCCGACTCGAATTTCTCGACCTGGAGAGCAGTGCCACCGAACTGGCCAAAAACGGTGCCCCTGCGATGACCAGGACACTTACCCAGGAGATCTTGAAAACGACCAAACCCAGGATCGTCATCAGCGCAAAAACCGTGACGAGCCACATCCAAATGGTCTTGGTCCTCAAGATTGAACCGCCAATCAGTCCGTTAGCTCGCTAAGGCCGAACCCTACCAGTGCACCTACGCCGGTGCAGATTGGTCCGGCGTAGCCCACTCCGCCAGCAGCGATAGGCAGTGCAGCCCCTCCGCTGGACGCAGTGAGAGCGGCGGCGCCGAGAACGACGGTGGCCTCGCACAGAACTGTCGTGACCACAGCCGCGATGCCGAGCCCGATGTTGGTATCCGTATCCATGCCAGTTGGATCGATGTATGTGGTCGGATTGCACCCTCACCAAACCGGCGCGCCGCATCTACGCACGCCGGAAAAGACTCACTACAGGGCCGGAAGGCCACCAGAAATGAGTACGCCGAGACGGCTCAATGGCGCCGCCACACAGGCGGCCAGAGCCGCAGGACCTCACTCATGTCATCCCCGTGGTTGTCATCGGTCAATCAACTTGACGACGACGCTATCCACCACACAAACGGGAGTCAATGAAAACTACATCCGGAAAGGAGCAAAGCCGCGAATCCCGGCACAAGTAATGGAAAGACCGCGCTGCGTGACCAGCCGTTCCGCCGACCTACTCCGCCGACTCCAGCACGGCCTTGAGCCGGGCCAGGTCGGCCTCGACCAGCGCGGTGTCCCGCGCGAAGTCGGCGTCGCTCATGCCGGGGCCCCGCCGGAGGCTGAACACCACCTCGGTGCCGTCGCCGTTCGCGATCGCGCGCAGCGGCACGTACACCGTCTCGCCGGACGGCATCCGCACCTCGTGGTCGAGCACACCGAAGTCATTGGCCGGGGCGAACGTCAGCCCCGCCCGCCCCTTGGGCGTCTCGACATACCAGCGGCCGTCCTCGCGCGTCACCGAGGCACCCAGGCCGGGCGCCCAGCGGGGCAGGTTCGCCGGGTCGGACGCGAACGCGTAGACCTCCGCGACCGGACGGTCGATGTGCACACTGAGGTGCCGGGACGGCGTACCCATGCCGCCGATGATGGCACGCCCGTCCGGCCGGAGCCACGACCGCGCCGGTGCAGCGTCCGGGACTCCGAATAGGGTGTGCGGGCGTGGGACTTGACGCGTTCGTTTACTGCCGGTGCTGGCAGGACGGCCTGACCACGCCGTGCCCGGTCGGGCCGGTCGGCTACGACGAGGAGGGCCGCCTCACCCTGTTGCCGACTGACGGGTACGACGCCGCGGCCGAGAACGTCTTCTACGCCTGGATGGCCGAGAACGCCTGCCCGCACCGCCACATGGAACTGGTCAGCGAGGGCCTGGCCAACTGGACCGGGGTACGGATGTTCCAGCAGGCGCTGCGCGCGGCCGGGGCGGACCGCTTTCCGACGCTTGTCGCCGGCCTGCCCGACGGCAACGACGGCGGGCTGACGGTCGAGCAGGCGGCGACGGCGCTCGCCGAGCTGGACGCGTTCCGGGAGAGCCGGATCGCCGACGAGACCGCGCTCGTCGACGAGACGACCGGGGAGGTGGTCATGCAGTACATCGAGAGTTACCGCGGGGTCTTCATGTACGGGCCGGGCTGGCACGCCGGCGTGGACCCGGCCGGGTTCTTCGTCGTCGACACCGCCGCCGAGCCTCCGGTCACGCTGTTCCGCGCCACCCGGTTCACCCAACGCATGCTGCCCGACGGCCGGGTAGAACTCGTCGGCGACGACCGGACCCGGGCCACCGTGGCGATGAGGCCCGTGGGCGAGCACGGCTCGCCCCCACCCGAGCGACTCGCGGTAGTGACCCGGCCCCGGTGCGCGGACGACTACGCCTACCTCATCGAGCCGCTGCGCCGGCTCTGCGCCGCGTCGGTCGCCACCGGCAACCCGGTCATGTGGTGCTGACCGGGCCGGTCACCACGGCACCACGCCCGCGTCCTCGAAGAAGCCGCCGGTCGGCCCGTCGTCGGGCAGCGTCGCCAACCGGATCGCGACCGCCGCGCCCTGCCGCGGCGTACGCACCCCGCGGAAACCGTTCAGGTCGGTCGCGGTGAATCCGGGGCAGGCGGCGTTGACCAGGATGTTCGTGTCGGCCAGCGCCCGGGCGTACTGGATGGTGACCGCGTTGAGCATCGACTTCGACGGCGCGTAGGCGACGGACAGCGGGCCGGTCTGGTCCTCGCCGGCGGAGGCGCTCTGCCGGGTCAGCGAGCCGACGCCGCTGGACATGTTGACGATCCGCGGTGAGGCCGAGCGGCGCAGCAGCGGCAGCATCGCCTCGGTCACCCGGACCACCCCGATCACGTTCACCTCGACGGCGGCCCTGATGGTCGCGACGTCCACGTCACCCGGGTGCTGGGGCACGCCACCTGTCACGCCGGCGTTGTTGACGAGCACGTCCAGGCCGCCGGCCTCCGTCTCCAACAGCCGGGCGGCGGCGGTCACGCTCGCGTCGTCGGTGACGTCCAGCGGTACGCCGAACGCGTTCACGCCGCCCGCGCGCAGCTTCGCCACCGCCTCGGCGAGCCGCTGCCCGTCCCGGGCGCCGACGCCCACCCGCCAGCCCAGCGCGCCCAGGCCGGCCGCGATCTCGTACCCGATTCCCTTGTTCGCGCCGGTCACCAGCGCGATCGTCCGTTGGCTCATGGTCTCGATCCTGTCCGCGCGGCGGGTGGGCCTCCAACACCGCCTCGGTAGCGGGTGATACCCGACGGGTATCGATCCGGCGGTACGGTGGCGGGATGGAGACGCGGGAGCTTCGCTACTTCGTCGCGGTCGCCGAGGAACTGCACTTCGGCCGTGCCGCGCGCCGCCTCGGCATCGCCCAGCCACCGCTGTCGCGGGCGATCCGCCAGCTCGAACGGCGCCTCGGCGTGACGCTGCTGGAACGGGACAGCCGCCGCGTCGCGCTCACCGCGGCCGGGTCGGTGCTGCTCCGTGAGGGCCGGGCGGCCCTGGACGCGGTCCACGCCGCGGAGCGCCGTACCCGCCGTGCCGGTGCGGTCGCGAACGGCGGCGCCGGGCTCGTGCTGGCGACGAAGGCGGGTGCGTCGAGCGAGCTGCTGCCGAAACTGCTCGACGCGTACGCCGCCGAGCCGGACGCCGTCCGGGTGGAGGTGCTGCTGTCCGGTATCGGCGAGCAGGAACGGCTGCTGCGCGACGGGCGGGCCGACGTGGCGCTGCTGCACCTGCCGTTCGACTCGACCACCGGGCTGGACACCGAGGAGCTGGTGACGGAACAGCAGGTGCTGGTCCTGCCTGCGGGGCATCCGCTGGCCGGGAGTGCGCAGCTGCGGATGGCCGACGTCGAGGCGCTGCCCGGCCTGCCGCTGCCGCGCTGGCCGCTGCCCGACGGCACCTACCCGGCCGGTCCGGGCCCCGAGGTCCGGGACCACTCCCAGCTTCTCCAGCTGGTCGCGCTCGGGCGTACCGCTGTCGTGCTGCCGGAGTCGTGCCGGTCGCTGCTGTGGCCGGAGATGGTCGCCGTGCCGGTGCCGGACGCGCCGGCCGTGACCACCGTGATCGCGTGGCCGCCGCACAGCCGGTCAAGGGCGCTGGCCGGGCTGGTCCGCACCGCCACCCGCCTGTAGGACCGGCCCTACGACAGGTCCTTGCGCATCTGCTGGGTGACGACCCGGTAGCCGGACGTCTCGTACAGCTTGCGCGCCGTCTCGTTGGCGCCGAAGACGTTCAGCTCCAGCGCCCGGGCGCCGTGCTCCCGGGCCGCCCGCTCCCCGGCCGCGAGCAGCGCCCGCCCGAGGCCCCGGCCCCGGTGCCCGGCGTCCACCTCGATGTCGTAGAGGAACGCGCAGTCGGCGAGACCGCGCGGGTGGGTCAGGCCGATCCACAGCCAGCCGACGGGTGAACCGTCTGCCAGCTCGCCGACCAGGAACAGCATGCCGGGCGTGGCCATGCCCTGCGGCAGGAAGCCTGCGGTGGCCTCCCGGGCCCGGCCGAGCGCCTCCTCGGGCGTCCAGTTGCCGGCCGTGACGTGCTCCCGCGCGTACCCGGCGGCCAGCTCGTCCTGCCATCTGCCGAACTCGGCCGGGTTCATCTCCCGGACCGTCACCTCGGTCATCACCACTCCCCCGTCGATGTTGTGACCGCTCAGTCCTCGGCGGCGCGGCGGCGCGCCTCCCGCAGCTTCATGGCGTGCTCCAGCAGCGTGATCAGCACCTCCTTGGCCGACTCCCGCTTGCGTGCGTCGCACAGCACCACCGGTACCCCCGGGTCCAGGTCGAGCGCGGCCTGCACCTCGTCCAGACGGAACGTCTTGGCGCCCTCGAAGCAGTTCACCGCCACCACGAAGGGCGTACCGCGCCCCTCGAAGTAGTCGATCGACGGGAAGCAGTCGGCCAGCCGACGGGTGTCGGCGAGCACCACCGCGCCGAGCGCGCCGAGCGCCAGCTCGTCCCAGACGAACCAGAACCGGTCCTGCCCGGGCGTGCCGAACAGGTAGAGCACCAGGTCGTCGCTGATGGTGATGCGGCCGAAGTCCATCGCCACAGTGGTGGTCGACTTCTCCTCGATGCCGGACAGGTCGTCGATACCGATCCCGGTCTCGGTCAGCACCTCCTCGGTGCGCAGCGGCCGGGTCTCGCTGACCGCGCCGACCATTGTGGTCTTGCCGACGCCGAACCCGCCCGCGATCAGGATCTTGATCGCGGTGGGCAGCGGAGCGGCGCCCGCCGGCCGCTCAGAGCGCCCGTAGTCCATTGATTACCGCCTCGAAAACGTGCTCGTCGGGAAGGCCGGCGGTGGTCGCGCGCGGCTCGCGTACCTGTACCAGGCTGCGGGCGGCCAGGTCTCCGAGGAGAACCCGGACCGTGCCCACCGGCAGGTCGAGATGGGCGGCGATCTCGGCCACGGAGAGGATCCGCTGGCAGAGGCCGACGATCGCCACGTGCTCCGGGCCCAGCCCGGACTCCGACCCGACATCGGTGCGGGTCGAGGTGACCAGCGAGATCAGGTCGAACGTGCCGGTGACCGGGCGCGCCCGGCCTCCGGTCACCGCGTACGGGCGCACCACCGGGCCGGCGTGGTCGTCCACCCACTCCTGCTCCGCGGAGTCCCCCCGGCCGGTCATCGTGCCGCGTTCTCGCCGAGGGGCTGTTCCCGGGTCGGTGACGCGACGAACCGGCCGACCCGGGTGACGAGCATGGCCATCTCGTACGCGATCAGGCCGACGTCCGCGTCCTCCGAGGCCAGCACCGCCAGGCAGGCGTTGCGCCCGGCCGCGGTGACGAACAGGAAGGAGGACTGCATCTCGATGATGGTCTGCTGTACCTGTCCGCCACCGAACCGCTTGCCCGCGCCGCGTGCCAGGCTCTGGATGCCCGCCGCCATCGCCGCCAGGTGCTCGCCGTCGTCCCGGCTCAATCCGCGGGACGAGGCCATCAACAGTCCGTCGGTGGAGAGCGCCACGGCGTGCTCCGCCTGCTTGACCCGGCCGACCAGGTCATCCAGCAGCCACGTCAGATCCGCGCTCGAAGCCGTCTTCTGCGCCACTCGTCGTCCTCATCTTCCCGGCTGGTGTGCCGTCAGCTTCCGGTTTCCGTCGCGTCGACGTCCCGGTCAGGTAACCTGCTCGTCCGCGTCGGCCGGCCCGCCGCCGGCCCCCTGCGCTCCGCCGAGCAGGCGCGCGGCATCGGTACGGCCGCGTCGGGTGCCGCTCTGGTAGGAGCTCATCATCCGGCGCACCTGCTCCGGTGCACGCGCCGTGTCGTCGTCGGCGGCGTCGTCGTCCGCCGCGGTCTGGTCGTGCCGCAGCTCCGGCACGAGGCTGGCCTGGCGTACCCGGACCGGCAGTCCCGCGTCGGTGACCGGCGCCGTCTCCGCCTCGGTCTCCGGCTCCGTCGCCGGCGACGCCTCCGCCGCGTCCGTCGTGCCGGCCGGACGCCGCTCCACCACTGCCAGTTCCGTGGTCGGCCCCGCCACCGCGGGCTGCCGCTTGCGGGTACGCGCCGGCAGCCCGGACGGGGTCAGCCGGGGCGCCTGCGTGACCGGCTCCGGCACCTGCGGGGCGGGCTCGGCCGGCTGGTCCGGTTCGGCGGCGCCGTCCGGGCCGGACGGGGTCGCCGGTCCGTCGCCGTCGCCGGCCGGCGTGCTCCGCACCGGGTCCGGCGCGGGTGCCGTGGGCAGGGCCGTCCCGGGTGCGGGCAGGGCGTCGGCCTCGTCGGCGCCGTCGGCGGTGATCAGGTCACGCGGGATGAGCACGACAGCAGTGGTCCCGCCGTACGCGGACTCCTTGAGCTGCACCTTGACGCCGTGGCGCTCGGTGAGCCGGCTGACCACGAACAGGCCGAGCCGGGCGGCGTCGGCGAGGTTCAGCTCGGACCGGTCCACGATGCGCGCGTTGGCGGCGGCCAGCTCGTCGGCGCTCATGCCGAGGCCGCGGTCCTCGATCTCGATGGCGAAGCCGTTCGCCACCAGTTGACCGCGTACCTCCACAGTGGTCTGCGGCGGGGAGAACGAGAGTCCGTTCTCGATCAGCTCGGCCAGCAGGTGGATCACGTCACCGACGGCGCGGCCGGTGAGCGACACCTCGCCGAGCGGGCGCACGGTGACCCGGGTGTAGTCCTCGACCTCGGCGACCGCGCCGCGCACCACGTCGACCATGGGGACGTTGCGCCGCCAGGCCCGGCCGGGCGTCGAGCCGGAGAGCACGATCAGGTTCTCCGCGTTGCGCCGCATCCGGGTGGCCAGGTGGTCGACCCGGAACAGGTCCTCCAGTTCCTCGGCGTCGTGCTCGCGCCGCTCCATCGCGTCCAGCAGCGTGAGCTGCCGGTGCACGAGCGCCTGGGTGCGCCGGGCCAGGCTCAGGAACACGTCGCGGACGCTGCGGCGCAGCTCGGCCTGCTCGACGGCGGTGCGGACGGCGGTCTCCTGCACGACGTTGAACGCCTTGCCCACCTGACCGATCTCGTCGTCGCCGAACTGCAGGGGTGGCGCCTCGCGGGCGACGTCCACCTCCTCACCGCGGCCCAGCCGGTCCACCACGCTCGGCAGCCGTTCGTGGGCCAGCTTGAAGGCGGCTTCGCGGAGCCGTTCGAGCTGGCGGACGAGCGCCCGGGCCGTGGTGATCGAGACGACCACGGAGGCGATGACGGCGATCAGGCCGAGACCGGCGGCGAGCACCAGCCGTACGATGACGCCCACCGCGACCGGCGTGGCCCGGGACACGATGTCCTCACCGCCGGCGAGGATGACCTCGCGCAGGTCGGCCATCGCCTTCTCGGCGGCGGCCTGCCACGCCGCGGCGGTCACCGGGGGGCGCACCTCGGCGCCCTTGGCCGCGAGCACCTGGTCCTGGAGCGTGCGGAGCTGCTGGAACGCCTCGCCCTCGACCATCCGCTCGAAGCGGGCACGGTCGCCGGGGGCGAGTTCGCGGGCGGTGCGGTCGGCGAGGAACCACTGCGCGCCGACCAGGCGGGCGAACGCGGTCTGCTCGCCGACGGTGATCCGGTTGGCCGCGATCGCACCGGTGAGCAGCGCGTCCTGTTGGGACAGCAGCTCCCGGGACCGGTTGAGGTCGATCAGCGCGGCCGTGTCCTTGGCGATCTCGTCGTCGTCGAGGCCGCCGAGGGCGTCGAAGACCGCGAAGATCCCGTCGACCGCCTCGTCGTACGCGATGAGCGTGGTGGTCCGGTCGATGGTCTTGCGGCTGACGTCGGCGCGGATCTGGCCGAGCTGATCCAGTTCGGTCTTCAGCTCGTCGAGCCGCTGCATCAGCTCCTCGCTGGCCGGGATCTCGGTGCGCCAGTCCCGCACCGAGCGCCACAGCGCGCCGGCGGTCTCGTCGGTACGCGCGCGCTGGGCCTCCAGCTCCTGCAGCCGGCTCGGGTCGGACTCACCGAGGTAGCGCAGCGACAGCCGGCGCTCGGCCTGCAACTCCTGCAGCAGCGGATCGCTCGGCTCGAAGACGCGCGCGTTGAGCGTCTGCACGCCGAGCAGGTTGAATCCGTCCCGTACGGTCACCCACGCGGCGAACGCCCAGAGCGCGGTCAGCGACGCCAGCAGCGCGATGATCTTCGTACGGAGATTCGTACTGCGGGAACCCATCACACCGTCCTGGCCCGGTCTTCGGTCGGTTCGGAATCCGATCGACTCCGGCGCACGCTAGCAGCCGTCGTGAACCTCATTCAAGCGATCCTGATCATGGTGGGTGCGGCCCCGGGCCGGGCCGCCCCGGCACGGCCGGAGGCCGCCAGCACCGCGGCGCGCACGATCCGCGTCGGGCGGTAGAGGTCCTTGTCGTGCCATAGTGCCGGTTCACCGTCGCATCCGTCCAGCTCGGACAGTCGACGACGCCCCCGCGCCAGCGCCGACGTGATCCGGGGGTCACCGGGCCGGCCCGCGTCGGCCAGGGCGAGCACCCCGTACGCGGTCTCCTCGGCGGTGCCGTCCCACCGTCCCCAGGAGCCGTCCGGGCGCTGCGTGTCCAGCAGCCAGGCCACCCCGCGCTCGACGGCGGTACGCGCCGCGCCGTCCGGCGCGTGGTCGGCCAGCGCCAGCAGCACCGCGTACGTGGCGTAGTACGGCGAGGCGTGCCAGCGGTCCTCCCACCGCCCGTTCCGCTCCTGCCGGTCCAGCAGCCACTCGGTGACCCGGCGCCGGGCGCCGGTGACGCCGGGTGCGCTCGGCTGCTCGCCGAGGGCGTCGAGCACGTGCGCGTTCGTGGTCAGCGAGGCGCCGTCCTCCCCCGGCCAGGTGCAGAAGTGCCGTCCCGTGTCGAACCCGTCCAGCGCCGCGACACCGGGTGCGCGGCCGAGCCGGGCCAGCGCGTAGAGCGTGACCGCCGTGGTGTCGGCGTCGGCGGGCAGGCCGGGCGCGGTGGCCGCGCCGGACGGTCCGACCGCGGCGCGCAGCTCGGTCAGCACCGGCTCGGGCGCGCCGACCGGCACGCCGGCCCGGACCAGGACGGCGAGCACCCAGGCGCGTTCGAAGACGGTGATCGGGCTCGCGCAGGGCACCGGACCGGGCCGGGCGACCGTGTTCAGGTAGTCCAGCGCCTGGCCGCGTTCCGGACCGCCCAGCCAGGCGGCGGTGGCGGCGGGTGAGGCGCCGATCGCGCCGCTGGCCGACGGACGCACCCCGGGCGCCCGGTACGCCAGTTCGCCCGCCACCTCCAGCGCGTGCGCCAGCTTCTCCGGCACCGGCCGTCCGGTGGCGAGCAGTCCGCGTACCCGGGTCAGGCGGGCCGGGTCGAGACCGGTCGGCAGCGGCAGGCGGGGCCGGCCGGCCCACTCGGCCAGCCCGGGTGGCGGCCCGGCCGGGCCGTCGAGGTGCCGGTCCACGGCGGTCAGCAGCGCCGGCACGATCAGGTCGGTGGCCGGCAGGTCCGGCGGGGCGCCGTCGCGCAGCGCGCCGGTCAGGTACGTCAGGCCCCGGCACGCGGCGTCGGCGGGCGCGGCGGACGGCCCGTCGCGGTGCAGCACGGCGAGCAGGGCCTCGACCGCGCTCAGCGTCGGGACCAGCGCGTACCCGCCGGGGCCGCCCCAGCCGCCGTCCGGACGCTGCCGGTCCAGCAGCCAGGCCACGCGCCGGTCGTGGCCGTCGAGCCAGGGCGCGAGCGCGACCAGCCGTCCGGTCTCGTAGACCGACGGTGACGTCTGTCCCTCCGGTTCGCCGCCGAGCGCAGCGATCAGGTCGTGCGTGGTCCCGGACCGGGTGGCGGGCACCGATCCGGCGATGAGCGTCACCGCACGCCCCAGAAGTCGGTGTTCCGGTAGAAGCCGGTGGTGAAGCCGAGCTGCCGGGACAGGAAGCCGGCTTCCCGCGGCACCTCGCGGGCCAGCTTCGCCAGCAGGGCGCGGCAGTGGTCGACCTGCTCGGCGAAGCGCCGCTCGACCTCGGCCGGATCGTCCACCAGCAGCAGCGCGTTGAGGTCACCGGACTCGGCGTCGCGGCGGTGGGTGCCGAGGTCGTTGACCAGGCGCAGGGCCCGCTGGACCTCGTCGCCGACCTCGATCAGCCGGGCCAGCGTGGCGGCGTCGCACACCGATCCGGTGTGGATCCAGTGCGCCACGTTCACCACGGTGGCGGCGAGGTTGTCGGCGTTGGCGAGGTACTCGGCGAGCGTGGGACGGCCGGTGTGCCGCCAGTCCCACTCGCGGGCCATCGCGTCGAGCGTGCGGGCCATCGTGTCCCGCCAGAGGCCGCGCAGCGCCGGATAGGCGGGCGCGGCGGCGACGTCGTCGCGCAGCTCGGCGAGGAACCGGCCCAGCGGGTCGGCGGACTCGCCGCCGTCGAGCACGTCCAGGCAGACGGCGGCGATCCGGTCGACCTCGGCCCGGCTGGTGGCCTGGTGGTCGACCAGCCAGTCGACGGCGAAACCCCAGAGCACCGCGCGGTTGGTCACCGCCAGCTCGGCGGCGGTGTGCCAGGGGGCGCTGAACGCCATCGCCTGCGCGATACTGCTGAACAGCGTCGCGTCGAACGGATCGCCGGGGAACAGCTCGGGATGCGCGGCGGCGGCCTTGCGCAGGCCGCGCTGACCCTGCGCGGCGAGCGCGCAGACGCGGCCCTGCTCCGCGGCGACCGTGAGCGGATCGGGTGTCGGCCCGTCGGTCATGCCGGCTCCGTCCGCCCGGCGGCGACGAGCGTCAGCTCGACGCGTTCGCGCGGCCGCAGCGCCGCGGCCAGCCGCAGTCCGGGGACGCCGGGGCGGTGCAGCCGGAAGCGGTAGCGGCTGAGCATGGTGGCGAGGATGAGCTGGGCCTCCAGGTAGAACAGGTACATGCCGAGGCACTGGTGCGGCCCGCCGCCGAACGGGAAGTGGGCGTACCGGTGGCGGGTGCGGACGCGCTCGGGGCGGAACCGTTCCGGGTCGAACTCGTCCGGGCGGTCCCAGAACTGCCGCATCCGCTGGGTGATCAGCGGGCTGACCGCCATCGTGGCGCCGGGCTCGATCGGCACGCCGTCGATGACGTCGCCGGCGACCGCGCGGCGCGGGATGATCCACCCGATCGGGTAGAGCCGCAGCAGCTCGTCCAGCACCATCCGGGTGTACGTGAGCCGGCTCAGGTGCTCGCGGCGTACCGGCTCGCCGCCGACCACCTCGTCGATCTCGGCGTAGAGCCGCCCGGCCACCTCGGGGTGCTGGTCCAGGTGCGGCCAGGCCCAGGTCAGCACGTTGATGGTGGTCTCCGTGGTGGCGGCGAACATCGCCACGGTGTCGTTGCGGACCTGCCGCTCGTCGAGCTGCCGCCCGTCGTCGGTGCGGGCCTGCCAGAGCGTCGAGATGACGTCGTCGCCCTGGTCGGCGGACTCCCGCGTCTCGCGGACGATCGGCACCAGCACGTCGTCGACGATGCGGACGGCGCGGGCGAACGTGCGGTCGCCGGGCATCGGCAGGGACAGCGGCGCGAACGGCACGATGATCCGGGGGATGACGGCGGTGGCGATCCGGTCCTGCGCCTCGATCACGCGCATCGCGTCCGGCACCGAGATCCGGTCGGCGAAGAGCACCTTCATGATCGCCCGGCTGACGATGCGCGCCTGCTCCACGCCGATGTCGACCGGCTGCCCGGCGCGGGCCGGCTCGTCCAGTTCCTCCACCGCGTCGCGGATCGCGTCGGCCATCCCGTCGACCAGCGCCTCGACCCGCTTGGCGGTGAACATCGGCTGGAGCATCCGGCGGCTGGCCGACCAGATCTGCCCCTCGCCGAGGATGCCCTCGCCGAACAGCCGCTTGACCGGGCGCCAGAACAGCCCGTCACCTGCTCGTTCGTAGTTGTCCGCCCGGTCACGCAGGACGTGCTGCACGTGCGTGGGGTGGGTGACGAGGTAGGGGCGGAACGAGCCGAGGTTGAGCCGGACCAGTTCGCCTTCGGTACGGTTACCGATGTCGATGAGTGCCCGGGCGGGGTCGCGGAGCACCGCCGGCAGGATCTGCCGCAGCGGCACGGTTCGGGGTCGGCCGGTGGGCCTCGGTCCGTCCGTCGGTTCGGGCACCTGAACGCTCCCTCGGTTGACTCAGGGTCGCGACTCCGTATCGACCCGTGACGTTGCTCGCGAGCATGCCATCCTGAGCCGCAGATCAAAAGGCAGGTCGGAGGATATTTCACGTAACAACAATCTCTTTGTCGAGAATGGAGCCGCTGGGATATGCGTCACTCGCGTACACAGTGGCCGTTGCAGAGAGCGAGCAATGCTCACCTCCGGCGGACGGCGGCAGAACGCGGGCGCGGACCCGTCCGCTGTGCCAAGCTTCGGGCATGGACGACAAGACCATCCTGAGCCGGATCTCGGAACTCGTCGACGAGGAACACCGGCTGCGTGCCGACGCGCAGCAGCACGAGGCCGGCACCGACGACGAGGCGCGGGAGCGGCTGCGCGCGCTGGAGGAGTCCCTGGACCAGTGCTGGGACCTGCTGCGCCGCCGCCGGGCCGCCCGCCAGGCACACGGCGACCCGGACGCCCAGGGCGAGCGCCCGGTGCCCG
>NZ_JBMVFV010000092.1:0-20588 GCF_049538395.1 Micromonospora sp. AB353
AAGTGGGGCGCTCGCGTTTCGGGAGCTTGGCGACCACCGCGTCGTACGACCCGTCGACCGCCTCGATCAGCTCGTCGTCCGGGATGCCGCCGGAGAGCCGCAGCGTGTTCCAGCCGGACCGGCCGATGTAGGGGGAGGGGCGTGCGTCGGCCGGGAACCGGTGCAGCCACTCGTCGGCCACCTCCCGGGACGCCCCGCACTTCACCCCGAGCCGGGCCTCACCGTCGGGCGAGCCGAGGAACGCGAAGATGCGGCTGCCCACCTTCACCACCTCGTCGCCCTCCCACGGCTGGTCGAGCCAGGCTCCCGGCTTGGCCAGGCAGTAGGCCAGCATCTCCTCGCGCGTCATCGCGTCCTCCCGTGCCGTCGTCCGGCACAGTCTCGCCCGCCGCTGTGACAGCCCGCGCCGCCGGTCAGTCGCCGGTGCCGGTGCGGACGGTGAGCCGCTCGTAGCGCTGCCGGGCCGCCTGGGCGCTGCCCAGCCCCAGCCCGAAGGCGATCGCCTGCCAGGTCATGCCCCGCCCGCGGGCCACCTGCAACAGGCCGGCCTCCAGCGCGTCCACCTCGGCCCGCACGTGCGGGATGAGCGTCAGCGCGGCCATCAGGTCGGCCTGGTCGACCGGCTCCTCACCCTCGTCCAGCTCGGCGCCTCCGGCGAGCGCCATCACCAGCGTGGCCGCCTCGTACGCGTCGGGCACGTCGGGGTGGGCGTAGCGCCGGCGGCGGGAGTTGGTGCCGGCGTGCCGCTCGGCGATCCGCAGCAGCGCCGCGTAGTTGCGGTGCGCCCGGGCCTGGGCAGCATCCGGAGCGGTGAACGGGTCGTTGTCCACGGTGACCATGCCGTCCATCCCACACCCAAGAATGGCCTGTTGTCAACACCCCGTTGAAAGCCCTTCGTGTAAAACACCGTGCTCTCAACGTGTGGTGAAGAATCGGCGCGTCATGCCACCACAGACGCGCCGCGGGGTGTCAGGGGTTGCCCGGAACAGCCGATTCAGGCCGGCGAGTTCCGCGCGGAGGCGGCCGGAGCGGGCCGGCGCCGCGGGGTGTGCCGCCGGTAGACGCTCACGCTCGGCTCGTCCGCGAGCCAGAACCGCCACGGCAGGTCGTGCGCGGCGGCGACCCCGACCCGCGGCCCGGCGACGATCCGCGCCGGGTCGACAGGGCTCGCCGGCGGCGTCAGTAGCAGCGGGCCGCTGCCGTCGATCGCCGAGGTGCCGTTCGCGTCGCGCCCGAGCCCGAGCGCGGTGACCAGCCGGGCCGGCCCGCGGGCCAGCTCCCGGTCGGCGGC
This sequence comes from Micromonospora sp. AB353, assembly GCF_049538395.1. Lineage (NCBI taxonomy): Bacteria > Bacillati > Actinomycetota > Actinomycetes > Micromonosporales > Micromonosporaceae > Micromonospora > Micromonospora sp. AB353. The sequence continues at coordinate 1,292 of NZ_JBMVFV010000092.1, forward strand.
GCGCGGCCGGCGCTCGCGGGCGATCTCGACCCCGTCGACCACCTCGCCCGCGCGCAGCAGCACCGCCGCCGCCTCGCCGTCGCGACCGCAGACGATGTTCGCGCACCAGTGCATGCCGAACACGAAGTACACGTAGACGTGCCCGGCGGGCCCGAACATGACCCTGTTGCGCGGCGTCGGCCCGCGGTGGGCGTGCGACGCCGGATCCTCGCCGGTGCCCGCGTACGCCTCGACCTCGGTGAGCCGGACGGTGACGCCGCCGGCCGACACGGTCCAGCCGAGCAGCGTTCGCGCGGTGTCGGCGATCTGCGCGGCGGGTGCGTCGAGCCAGGGGTACGTCATCGCGGCAAGGGTAGTCGCTGGGTGACGCGTGATCCGGGCCACGCCGGGGCGGGCGGCCAGCGGAATAGTTGACTCGTCAAATATGTTGTGAGGAGCGATCCCGGGCCGACCGGTCCGGACCCCACGCGAGGAGCTGGTCATGCAGTTCGGAGTCTTCACCGTCGGTGACGTCACCGTCGACCCCACGAACGGGCGGCTGCCGTCCGAGCGTGAGCGGATCAAGGCCATGACCGCCATCGCGCTCAAGGCCGAAGAGGTCGGCCTCGACGTCTTCGCCACCGGCGAGCACCACAACCCGCCCTTCGTGCCCTCGTCGCCGACCACCATGCTCGGCTGGATCGCCGCGCGTACCGAACGGCTGCTGCTGTCCACCTCGACCACGCTGATCACCACGAACGACCCGGTGAAGATCGCCGAGGACTACGCGATGCTCCAGCACCTGGCCGACGGCCGGGTGGACCTCATGATGGGCCGCGGCAACACCGGCCCGGTCTACCCGTGGTTCGGGCAGGACATCCGCAACGGCATCCCGCTGGCCATCGAGAACTACGACCTGCTGCACCGGCTGTGGCGCGAGGACGTGGTCGACTGGAAGGGCCGCTTCCGGACCCCGCTGCAGTCGTTCACCTCGACCCCGCGCCCGCTCGACGGCGTACCGCCGTTCGTCTGGCACGGCTCGATCCGCAGCCCGGAGATCGCCGAGCAGGCCGCGTACTACGGCGACGGCTTCTTCGCCAACCACATCTTCTGGCCCAAGGAGCACACCCAGCGGATGGTCGGCCTCTACCGGGAGCGGTACGCGCACTACGGCCACGGCTCGCCGGACCAGGCCATCGTCGGCCTCGGCGGGCAGGTCTTCATGCGGCGCAACTCCCAGGACGCGGTACGCGAGTTCCGTCCCTACTTCGACAACGCCCCGGTCTACGGGCACGGCCCGTCGCTGGAGGAGTTCACCCGGGAGACGCCGCTGACCGTCGGCAGCCCGCAGCAGGTCATCGACCGCACGCTGGGCTTCCGCGAGTACGTCGGCGACTACCAGCGGCAGCTGTTCCTGATCGACCACGCCGGGTTGCCGCTGAAGACGGTGCTGGAGCAGCTCGACCTGCTGGGCGAGGAGGTGGTCCCGGTGCTGCGCAAGGAGTTCGACTCGCTGCGTCCGGCGCACGTTCCCGAGGCGCCCACCCACGCGAGCCTGCTCGCCGCCCGCGACGCCGCCCCGGCCGCCGGGGAGCAGCGATGACCAGCCGTACCCTCGCTGTCGTCTCGGCCGGTCTCGGCCAGCCGTCGTCGACCCGCCTGCTCGCCGACCAGCTCGCCGCGGCCGCCCGCGACGAGCTGGCCGGCCGCGGCGCCACTGTGGAACTGCGCGTGGTCGAGCTGCGCGAGCACGCCCACGACGTGGTGAACCACCTGCTCACCGGCTTCGCCCCGGCCGCACTGCGCCGGACGCTCGACGAGGTGGCTGCTGCCGACGGGCTGATCGCGGTGACGCCGATCTTCAACGCGTCCTACAACGGGCTGTTCAAGTCGTTCTTCGACGTGGTCGACCGGGACGCGCTCGCCGGCAAGCCGGTGCTGCTCGGGGCGACCGGCGGCACCGCCCGGCACTCGCTGGCGTTGGAGCACGCGGTCCGGCCGATGTTCACGTACCTGCGGGCCGCGACGCTGCCCACTGCGGTGTTCGCCGCGCCGGAGGACTGGGCCGGCGACGACGGCGACAGCGCGCTGCGGTCCCGGATCCGCCGGGCCGGAGCCGAGCTGGCCGAGCAGGTGGACCGCCGCCCGCCCGCGACCGGTCCGGCCGACCCGTTCGCGCTCACCACCGACTTCGCCGACCTGCTCGCCGGCCGCGACCCGTCCTGACGCCGTCCTGACGCCGGGCGGATCGGCACGGAGGCGACCGCTACCGGGCGTAGCCGTCGCCGGCGAACCACATCGGAAACCGGTTATGACTGAGAGGCATAAATATGCCTCTCAGTCATAACGCTTGCAGGACATCCCTCTGGCCGGGCGGCTCGGCGGACCGGACCGGGCCGAACCAGGCCGGGCCGGAGCGGACCGGGCCGGGCCCTGCCAGCCGCGTGGCGCGTCAGTCGTCGGCCGGCTCGGGCCGGTGGGCCACGAGCACCGGGCAGTGGGAGTGCTGGACCAGCGCCTGGCTGACCGAGCCGAGCAGCAGCCCGGCGAAGCCGCCCCGGCCCCGGGAACCGACCACCACGAGCGACGCCTCGCCGCTCGCCTCGATCAGCGCGGTCTCCGGGGACGCGGCGGTGAGCGGCCGCTCCGTCACCCGCAGCCCGGGGTGCGCCGCCCGGACCTGGTCGGCCGCCTCGGCCAGCAGCCCCGCCGCCTCGGCCTGACCCGCCGTGGCCGCCTCCGCCGCGACCTGCGGCGCCACCGCGCCGTGCTCGGGCGACCGCACGTGCGCGAGCACGAGCTCCGCGTCGCGCCGGTCGGCCTCGTCCGCGGCCAGCTCGATCGCGTACGCGGCCGAGTCGGAACCGTCCACGCCGACCAGCACGGGACCGTCCACCGGGATCGGCTGCTCCTCCGGGCGGACGATCAGCACCGGGCAGTGCCCGTGCTGTGCGAGCTGTCCGCTGACCGAGCCGAGCAGCAGGCCGGCGAAGCCGCCCACGCCCCGGCTGCCCACCACGACCAGCTCGGCGCGGCGGGACTCCTCGACCATGGTGGCGCCGGGGCCGCCGGCGACCTGGCGTACCTGAACCCGCAGTCCCGGGTGCCGCTCGGCCAGGTCGGCGGCGACCGACTCCAGCATCTTCTCCGACTCCGCGGTGGGCGCCGGCACCCCCAGGTCGTACGGGTTGAGCGGCACGCCGTAGCCCATCGGGTGCAGGTAGCCGTGCACGAGCAGCAGCGGCCGGGAACGGGCGACGGCGGTCGCGGCGGCCAGGTCGGCGGCGGCCAGGCTGGACGGCGATCCGTCCACTCCCGCCACGACGGGTCGGTTCATCTGGTGCTTTCCCTCCGGTCGGCTCAGGCCATTGTGGCGGCACCGGCCCCGCCCGGGCCGGGGAACCGGCTCAGTGGCTCCGGTCGCCCCGGTGCCGGACGACGGCGAGCGGGCTGTGGCAGTGGTGCAGCACGGCGTGGCTGACCGAGCCGAGCAGCAGCGCACCGAGGCTACCGCGCCCGTGCGCGCCGACCACCGTCAGCTGCGCGCCGACGGACTCCTCGACGAGCACCCGGGACGGGGTGGCGGCGGCGACCAGCTTCGGCCGTACCGTGACCTCCGGGTAGCGCTCGGCCCAGCCGGCGATCGCCTCGGCCAGCACCCGCTGCTCGTCGGCGCGCAGCTCCTGCGGGTCGTACGCCAGCGGCACGACGTCGCCGAACGCCTCCCGGTAGGTCACCGGCTGCGGGTACAGCCAGGTGTGCACCACGACGAGTTCGGCGCCGCGCGCCGCGGCCTCGGCGAACGCGAAGCCGACCGCCTCGTTCGACAGTGCGGAACCGTCCACGCCGACCACCACCGGGCCGTCGGCGCGGGCCTCACCGCGGGCCACGAGCACCGGGCAGCCGGCGCGGGCGGAGAGCTGCACCGCGGCGGAGCCGACGAGCAGCTCGGCGAAGCCGCCCAGTCCCCGGTGACCCAGCACGAGCAGCGCGGCGTCGCGGCTCTCCCGCAGCAGCACCGCCACCGGCCCGCCGTCGACGACCGCGCCGGTCACCGCCAGCTCCGCGTCGACCTTGCGGGCCTCGTCCACCGCCTCCTCGACCAGCTTCTCGGCCTCCTGGCGCAGCTCGATGTCGGGCAGCACCGGGGCGACCATGCCCAGCGGCGTGCCGACCAGCGGCCACAGGAAGGCGTTCACCACCCGCAGCGGCCGGTGCCGCAGCACCGCCTCGCGTGCGGCCAGCCGTACCGCGTCCAGCGCGGACGGGGAGCCGTCCACGCCCACCACGACGGGGGCACCGGTTCTGTCGGTCATCACGTCCTCCTTCGGTTCCCCCTCAGCCTGCGCCGACGGCTCCGACCTGGGCAGAGTCGATCCGCCCGGCACGGCCGGGACCATCGGCCCCTACCGGCCGGGGCGGCGGCGGGGTGGAATGGAAGCCAGTGCTCCCCTCCTGTCGACCCTGGAGGCGCGATGACCCCGCTGGAGATGCTCCGCGTCCACCCCTTCCTGGCCGGGCTGCCCGACGAGTGGATGCCCCGGCTCACCGGTTACGCCCGTCCGGTGGTCTGGCATCCCGGGCACCGGCTGTTCCGCGCCGGCCAGCCGGCCGACCGGTTCTGGCTGGTCCGCGGCGGCCAGGTGGCGCTGGACTTCCCGGTGCCGGGCCGCGGCGACGTGGGCATCGAGACGATCGGGCCGGGCGGCGTGCTCGGCTGGTCCTGGTTGTTCCCGCCATACCGCTGGCAGTTCGGCGCGGTCGCCACCCAGCGCAGCACCGCCGTCGAACTCGACGCCGACGGGGTACGCCGGCTGATGGAGTCCGACGACACGCTCGGCCGTCAGCTCACCACCCGGTTCATGAGCGTGGTGGTGGACCGGCTCCAGGCGTCCCGGGTCCGGCTGCTCGACCTGTACGGCTACCCGACGGCCGCGGCCAGCTGAACCGGCGCGCGGTCAGGTGACGGTGAGATCGCGGGCGGCGAACTGTCCGCGTACCCGGGCCAGCAGGCCGGCGTCCGGCGGCTCGGTGTCGGCCAGCGGGAAGGTCAGGCCCAGCTCGGCGTACTTGTGCGCGCCGAGCCGGTGGAACGGCAGCACCTCGACGCGCTGCACGGTGGCCAGCCCGGCCGCCACGTCGGCCACCCGCTCCACCTCGTCGACCGCGTCGGTCAGGCCGGGCACCAGCACGTACCGGATCCAGATCGGCGTACCCCGGTCGGCCAGCCGTCGCGCGAAGCGCAGCGTCGGCGCGAGCCGGCCGGTGCCGGTGACCCGGCGGTACGTCTGCGGGTCGCCCGCCTTCACGTCGAGCAGCACCAGGTCGGTGGCGTCCAGCAGCGCGTCGTCGGCGCGGACGCCGAGGAAGCCGGACGTGTCCAGCGCGGTGTGCAGGCCGAGGTCGTCGTGGCAGCGGCGTAGCAGTTCCCGGGTGAACGCCGGTTGCAGCAGCGGCTCCCCGCCGCTCACGGTGACGCCGCCGCCCGCCACCTGGATGAACCGGCGGTACCGGGTGGCGAGCGTGACCATCTCGTCCACCGTGCGGCGGCGGCCGCTGCGGCCGTACCAGGTGTCCGGGCTGTGGCAGTAGCGGCAGCGCAGCGGGCAGCCGGCCAGGAAGACCACGAACCGGGTGCCCGGCCCGTCCACCCCGACCGAGGTGTCCCACGAGTGCACCGCGCCGGTGACGGCACCCGGCGCCGCCGGAGTCACCTCCGGCGGCGCGGGCGGGCGGCCGGTCACAGCGACCCGTGGAAGGTCCGCGACACCACGTCGCGCTGCTGCTCCGGCGTGAGCCGGACGAAGTTGACCGCATACCCGGAGACCCGGACGGTGAGCTGCGGGTACCGCTCCGGGTGCGCCATCGCGTCCAGCAGCGTCGCCCGGTCCAGCACGTTGACGTTGAGGTGGAACCCGCCGGCGTCGGCGTAGCCGTCGAGCACCCCGGCCAGGTTCGCGATCCGCTCGTCGCGGGTGTGACCCAGGCCGTCCGGCGTGACCGTGCCGGTCAGCGAGATGCCGTCGCGGGCCGCGTCGTACGGCAGCTTCGCCACCGACAGCGCCGACGCCACCAGGCCGTGCGTGTCCCGCCCGTTCATCGGGTTCGCCCCGGGCGCGAACGGCTCACCGGCGCGCCGCCCGTCCGGCGTGTTGCCGGTGTGCTTGCCGTACACCACGTTCGAGGTGATGGTGAGCACCGACATGGTCAGCTCGGCGTCGCGGTACGTGCGCTGCCGGCGCAGCTTCTCCGCGAACGTCTCGACCAGCCACACCGCGATCTCGTCGGCCCGGTCGTCGTCGTTGCCGTACGTCGGGAACTCGCCCTCGACGGCAAAGTCGACGGCCAGACCGGTGGCGTCGCGCAGCACCTTCACCCGGCCGTACCGGATGGCCGACAGGCTGTCCACGGCGACCGACAGCCCGGCGATGCCGGTGGCCATGAACCGGCGCACCGGGTGGTCGTGCAGCGCCATCTCCAGCCGCTCGTACGCGTACCTGTCGTGCTGGTGGTGGATCACGTTCAGCGCGTCCACGTACGTCTGCGCCAGCCAGTCCAGCGTGCGGTCGTACGCGGCCAGCACCTCGTCGTAGTCGAGCGTCTCGCCGCCCACCGGCGCGGCCGGCGGGGCGACCTGTGTGCCGGTCAGCTCGTCCCGGCCGCCGTTGATCGCGTACAGCAGCGCCTTCGCCAGGTTCGCCCGGGCGCCGAAGAACTGCATGTCCCGGCCGACCCGCATGGCCGACACGCAGCAGGCGATAGCGGTGTCGTCGTCGTACGCGGGGCGGATCAGCTCGTCGTTCTCGTACTGGATGGCGCTGGTGTCCAGCGACACCTGGGCGCAGAACCGCTTGAACCCCTCCGGCAGGCGCGGCGACCAGAGCACCGTCAGGTTCGGCTCCGGTGCCGGGCCGAGGTTGTAGAGCGTCTGGAGGTAGCGGAACGCGGTGCGGGTGACCAGCGGCCGGCCGTCCACGCCCATCCCGCCGAGCGACTCGGTGACCCAGGTCGGGTCGCCGGAGAACAGCTGGTCGTACTCGGGGGTGCGCAGGAAGCGGATGATCCGCAGCTTGATCACGAAGTCGTCGATCAGCTCCTGCGCGCCGCTCTCGTCCAGCCGCCCCTCGGCGATGTCCCGCCGCAGGTACGCGTCGACGAACCCGGCGGTGCGCCCGAGCGACATCGCGGCACCGTTCTGCTCCTTCGTGGCCGCCAGGTAGGCGAAGTACAGCCATTGGATCGCCTGCGCGCCGGTGGCGGCCGGGCGGGAGATGTCGAAGCCGTACGAGGCGGCCATCTCCCGCAGCTCACCGAGCGCGCGGATCTGCTCGGCCAGTTCCTCCCGGTCGCGGATCACGTCGTCGGTGCTGCGCCGCTCATCCAGCGCCGCCTTGAGCGCGCGGCGCTCCTCGACCAGCCGGTCCACGCCGTACAGCGCCACCCGCCGGTAGTCACCGATGATCCGCCCGCGCCCGTACGCGTCGGGCAGCCCGGTGATGATGTGCGATCGCCGCGCGGCCAGCACGTCCGTCGGGTACGCGTCGAAGACCGCGTCGTTGTGGGTGCGGCGGTACCTGGTGAAGATCTCGTGCACCAGCGGGTCCGGCTCACGCCCGTACGCGCGCAGCGCCGTCTCCACCATCCGCAGCCCGCCAGCCGGCATGATTGCCCGCCGCAGCGGCGCGTCGGTCTGCAACCCGACGATCAGCTCCCGCTCCCGGTCGATGTAGCCCGGTGCGTGCGAGGTGATGGTCGACGGGGTGGCCGCGTCGACGTCGTACACGCCGCGCCGCCGCTCCTCCGGAAACATCTCCCGCAGCCGGTCCCACACGGCGAGCGTGCGCGGCGTCGGCCCGGCGAGGAACGACGCGTCCCCGGTGTACGGCTCGTGGTTGTGGCGGACGAAGTCGGCCACGTCGATCGTCTCCTGCCACGCTCCGGCGTGGAATCCGCGCCAGGGGGCCAGGGGTTCGGTGGCGGTCATGTCGGTCCCTCTCCGGGCGTCGGCGGTGGCCCGGTCCCCGCGGGTGCGGGGACCGGGGCGGGGGTCAGGGCTGGAGCACGAGCCGGGCGGCGACCCGGCCGGCGAGGACGTCGTCCACCGCGTCGTTGATGTCGTCCAGCTTGCGGATCTCGTAGACGACCCGGGTACGGCCGGCGGCGTGCAGCGCGAAGACCTCGGCCAGGTCGGCGCGGGTGCCGACGATCGAGCCGAGCACCGTGATGCCCTTGAGCACCGTCTCGAAGACGGGCAGGGTGATCGCGTTGTCGGCGGGCAGCGACACCAGCACCAGCCGGCCGCCGCGCCGCAGCGAACGGTGCGCCTGCTCGATCACGCGGGGGCTCGCGGCCAGCACGATCGCCACGTCCACGCCGCCCAGCGCGGTGATCCGCTCGACCGGGTCGGTGGTGGCGGCGTCGACCGTGTGCGCGGCGCCCAGCGAGGTGGCCAGTTCCAGCTTCTCGGCGGTCACGTCCACCGCGATCGTCTCGGCGCCGAAGATCTGCGCGTACTGCTGGGCGAGGTGACCCAGGCCGCCGATGCCGAAGATCGCCACCCGCTCGCCCGGCCGTACCCCGGCGACCTTGACGGCCTTGTACGTGGTGACGCCCGCGCAGGTCAGGGGCGCGGCCTCGAACGGGTCCACGCCGTCCGGCACGCGGACCGCGTAGCGGGCCGAGGCGACCGCGTACTCGGCGTGCGCGCCGTCGATGCTGTAGCCGGTGTTGCGCTGCGACTCGCACAGCGTCTCCCAGCCGGTCACGCAGTACGCGCAGGTGCCGCAGGCCCAGCCCAGCCAGGGCAGCGCGACGCGGTCGCCGACGGCGTGCTCGGTGACGCCGGGGCCGACCTGCTCGACCAGGCCGACGCCCTCGTGTCCGGGGACGAACGGCGGGGCAGGCTTCACCGGCCACTCGCCGCGGGCGGCGTGGATGTCGGTGTGGCAGAGTCCGCTGGCTTCGATGCGGACCAGGATCTCGCCCGGGCCGACCTCCGGCACGGGACGCTCGGTGATCTCCATCGGACGGTCGAACGCGGTGACGACACTGGCGCGCATCGGGGGCCTCCCTCGGTCTCGTTCTCACCCTCAGCGTCGTCCGTCCGGGCGCTGCCGGGCAGGGGCGCAGGACCGCGGTGACCCGGGACCAACGGCCCGTCCGAGGCCGGAACGGCGGTACGGCCGCCGGCGACGTACCGGCGGCCGTACCCCTGGGGTGCTCAGCGGTCGACGACCAGGCGGCGGGCCCGCAGCAGGCGCGCCCACCAGGGCCTGTGGTCCAGGCGCAGCCGGGGCGCCGGCACGCCGCGCAGGCTGACCCATCCGCCCGGCCCCATGGTGACGGTGCCGACCGACGGCGGGCGGCGCCGCGACCACAGCGCCACGGCGGCGGTGAGCGCGGCGACCGCGAACGCGCCGGTGGCGGCGGCGACCAACTGGTCCGGTTCGACCACGCGGCGGTAGCGGACCCGGCCGCCGGCCGCGACGAACACGCCGACCGGGCGGCCGTCGCGGTTCACCGGCACCAGCGCGGCGTCCCCGGGCAGCTCCAGCACCGGGCCGACCGGCCCAGTCGGCGTCGCGGCCGGGGTGGGGACCGGCGTCGCGGCCGGTGGCGGCGCGGGCCGGGGGAGCGGCGTGACAGCCGGTCCGGTCGGGTTGAAGATGGCGGTCATGGTGCTGCCCTCCTAGCGGGAGTCGGACTTCTCGGTGCGGGCCTCGACAGCGGCCCGGCCGGCGGCCAGCCGCGCCACCGGCACCCGGTACGGCGAGCAGGAGACGTAGTCGAGTCCGGCTTCGGCGAAGAACCCGATCGAGTCCGGGTCGCCGCCGTGCTCACCGCAGACGCCGACGGTCAGGTCCGGCCGGGCCGCCCGTCCCTCGGCGACGGCGAGGCGGACCAGCCGGCCCACGCCGGTGGCGTCGATGCTCTCGAACGGCGACACCGGGAAGATCCCCCGTTCCAGGTACGTGGAGAAGAACGCCCCCTCCACGTCGTCCCGGGAGAACGCCCAGGTCATCTGCGTCAGGTCGTTGGTGCCGAAAGAGAAGAAGTGCGCCTCGGCGGCGATGTCCCCGGCGGTCAGCGCCGCCCGGGGCGTCTCGATCATGGTGCCGACCGGGATGTCCGGTGCGTCAGGCACCTTGGCCAGCACCCGCCGTGCCTCGTCCGCCACCGCGGCGAGTTCCCGCACGTCACCGACGAGCGGCACCATGATCTCCGGGCGCGGGTCAGCGCCGGCCCGGACCCGCTGCGCGGCCGCCTCGGCCAGCGCCCGCACCTGCATCGCGAACAGGCCCGGCACCACCAGTCCGAGCCGTACGCCGCGCAGCCCCAGCATCGGGTTCGTCTCGTGCATCCGGCGCACCGCCGTCAGCAGCACGCCGTCGTGGCCCGGTTCCTCGCCGCGCGCCTGCGCGCCCGCGACCCGGGCGGTCAGCTCGGCGAGCGGAGGCAGGAACTCGTGCAGCGGCGGGTCGAGCAGCCGGACGGTGACCGGCAGTCCGTCCATCGCGGTGAGCAGCCCGAGGAAGTCGGCCCGCTGCAACGGCAGCAGCTCGTCCAGCGCCGCGCCGACCTCGGCCGGGCCGTCGGCCAGGATCAGCCGCTCGACCAGTTCCCGGCGCTCGCCGAGGAACATGTGCTCGGTGCGGCACAGCCCGATCCCGGCGGCGCCCAGCTCGCGGGCCCGGCGGGCGTCGTCCGGGGTGTCCGCGTTGGCGCGGACGCCGAGCGTGCGCACCGCGTCGGCGTGGCCGAGCAGCCGGTGTACGGCGGCGACCAGCGGGTCCGCCTCCGGCCGCAGCTCACCGGTCAGGTACCGGGCCACCGGGGACGGCTGCACCGGCACCTCGCCGAGCCAGATCCGCCCGCTGGTGCCGTCGATCGAGATCAGATCGCCGGCCCGCACCACCTGCTCGCCCACCGTGAACTCGCCGCGCTCGACGTCGATGCCCAGCGCCTCGGCGCCGCACACGCAGGTCCGGCCCATGCCCCGGGCCACCACGGCGGCGTGCGAGGTCTTCCCGCCTCGCGAGGTGAGCACCCCGGCCGCGGCGATCATGCCGGGCAGGTCGTCCGGGTTGGTCTCCGGCCGGACCAGGATCACCGGCCCGTCGGCCGCCGCGGCGGCGGCCGAGTCGAACACCACCCGCCCGACCGCGGCGCCGGGCGAGGCGCCGACGCCGACCGCGAGGGGCTCGGGCGCGCCGGCCGTGTCGAAGGCCGGGAACATCAGCTGGGCGAGCTGCGCCCCGCTGACCCGGGTGAGCGCCTCGTCGGCGGTGATCAGGCCCTCCTCGGCCAGTTGCGCGGCGATCACGAACGCCGCCGCCGCGGTGCGCTTGCCGACCCGGGTCTGGAGCATCCACAGCCGGCCGCGCTCGATGGTGAACTCGACGTCGCACAGGTCGCGGTAGTGCCGCTCCAGCGTCGCCATGATCTCCCGCAGCCGGTGGAAGCTCGCCGGGTCCAGCCGCTCCAGCTCGGTCAGCGGCACCGTGTTGCGGATGCCCGCCACCACGTCCTCGCCCTGCGCGTCGGTCAGGTAGTCGCCGTACACGCCGGGAGCGCCGGTGGCCGGGTCGCGGGTGAACGCCACACCGGTGCCGGAGTCCGGGCCGAGGTTGCCGAACACCATCGCCATCACGTTGACGGCGGTGCCCAGGTCGTCCGGGATGCGCTCCTGCCGCCGGTAGATCCGGGCCCGCTCCGAGTGCCAGGACTCGAACACCGCGCGCACGGCCAGGAACAGCTGCTCGTGCGGGGCCTGCGGGAAGTCGTGCCCGACGTGCCGGACGAAGATCTTCTTGTACGTCTCGACCAGGTCGCGCAACTGCCCGGCGCCCGGCCCGTCCGGGCCGGCGGTGGCCCGCAGCGCGGCCAGCTCGTGCTCGAACTCGTCGGCCGGGATGCCGTGCACGGTCCGGCCGAACATCTGGATCAGCCGCCGGTACGAGTCCCAGGCGAACCGCTCGTCACCGGTGCGGGCGGCCAGCCCGGTCACCGTGGTGTCGTTGAGCCCGATGTCGAGGATCGTCTCCATCATCCCCGGCATCGAGTACCGCCCGCCGGAACGCACCGCCAGCAGCAGCGGGTCACGCGGGTCGCCCAGCCACCGGTCCAGCCGCGCCTCCACCTCCCGCAGGTGCGCGTTGATCTCCTCGTACAGGCCGTCCGGCGGCGCACCGGTGGCCAGGTACGCCCGGCACGCGTCGGTGGTGACGGTGAACCCGGGCGGCACCGGCAACCCGAGCCGGGTCATCTCGGCGAGGTTCGCGCCCTTGCCGCCGAGCAGGTCGGCGCGGCTGCGATCACCCTCGATGAAGTCGTAGACGTACTTCGACATGGTCCGGCCTCCTCGGCTGCGTCGTTCCACCTCCTTGGTAGCCGGGCCGGGCGGCGGCGCGGCAGGGCCGGACGGGACACACACCGGGCCGGAGGTCCCGAGAGTGTCGGTGGGTGCCCGTATCGTTCCGACCGTGACCAACGAGGTGCTGCTCCGCCCGGTGCGCGACGACGACCTGCCCGCCTTCTTCGCCCACGAGCAGGATCCGCAGGCGAACTGGATGGCCGCGTTCGGCCCGAAGGACCCGTCCGACCGGGCCGCGTTCGACGCGCACTGGGCACGCATCCGCGCCGACGAGCGGATCGTCAACCGCGCCGTCACCGTCGACGGCCGGTTGGTCGGGCGGGTCGCCGCGTTCCCGGTCGGCGAGCAGACCGAGGTCAGCTACTGGATCGACGCGGCGCACTGGGGGCGCGGCCACGCCACCGCCGCGCTGCGCGCGCTGCTGCGCGAGGTGCCGCACCGGCCGCTGCACGCCCGCGCCGCGAAGGACAACGCCGCCTCGCTCGCGGTGCTGCGCAAGTGCGGCTTCGTCGTGGTCGGCGAGGACTCCGGGTACGCCCCGTCGCGCGGCACCGAGGTCGAGGAGTACGTGCTGGAGCTGCCCGCCGAGGGGTCTGACCAGGCAGACCGCTAGTCTCCCCGGGTGAACTGGCTGGAACTCGTCGGCTGGGCCGGCTCCGCGCTGCTGGTCTGGTCCCTGCTGCAGACCCGGATCCTGCGGCTGCGCGCGCTCAACCTCGTCGGCTGCCTCATCCTGATCGGCTACAACACCGCGGTGCAGGTCTGGCCGATGGTGGGCCTGAACGTGGTGCTCGCCGTGATCAACGTCTGGTACCTGCGCAAGCTGCTGGCCACCCGGCACGACGAGCAGACCTACCAGGTGGTCGAGGTGGGCACCGGCGACGCGTTCCTGGCGCACACGCTGCGGGTGCACGCCGCCGACATCGCCCGGTTCAACCCCGGCTTCCACTGGGACCCGGCCGCCGCCGACCGCTCGGCGTTCCTTGTCGTACGCGCCGACGAGGTGGTCGGCGTGATGCTCTCGCACGCCGAACCGGGCGGCGTGGCCCAGGTCGACCTGGACTACGTGACCCCGCCGTTCCGCGACTTCACCCCGGGGGAGTTCGTCTACCGGCGCAGCCGGCTGTTCACCGACCGGGGCTTCCGCCGGGTGGTCAGCCCGCCCGGCATGATCGCCCCCTACTACCACCGGCTCGGGTTCCGCCCCGAGGGCGGCGCGTACGTGCTCGACCTGCCGGTCCCCGCCACGAGCGGGTGAACCGGGCGCCCGCCGCCCGACGCTCAGTGATCGCACAGGATTCAGGCGCGGGCCCGCGGGGCAACAGAGGGGCCACGCCGACCGGATCCACCGGCCGGCGAGTCGGCCATCGGCCGACCCGGATCGGGCCGAGGGAGATAACCGGTCGTGCAGAGCTACTGGAGCCAGCTTGCCCTGGTCGGTGTGCTGGTGATCCTCAACGCGGTGTTCGCCGGCAGCGAGATGGCCCTGGTCTCCCTGCGCGACAGCCAGGTGCAGCGGCTGGAGCGCAGCAGCCGCGGCGGACGGACCCTGGCCCGGCTCGCGAAGGATCCGAACCGGTTCCTGGCCACGATCCAGATCGGCATCACGCTCGCCGGGTTCCTGGCCTCCGCCGCCGCCGCGGTGTCGCTGGCCCGGCCGCTCGTCCCGCTGCTGGGCGTCTTCGGCAACGCCGCCGAGACCGTCGCCATCGTCGCTGTCACGCTGGTGCTCACGTTCGTCACGCTCGTCTTCGGTGAGCTGGCCCCGAAGCGGATCGCCATGCAGTCGGCCGAGCGGTGGGCGCTGCTGGTGGCCCGTCCGCTGGACGTGCTGTCCAGCATCACCCGGCCCGCCGTCTGGCTGCTGGGTGCCACCACCGACCTGGTGGTACGCCTGTTCGGCCTGGACCCGAAGGCCGAGCCGGACGAGATCGGCCCGGACGAACTGCGCGACATCGTGGCCGGCAACCACGGCTTCACCAAGGAACAGCGCACGATCATCGCCGGCGCGGTGGAGATCGCCGACCGGCAGTTGCGGGCGGTGCTCGTACCCCGGTTGCAGGTCTTCACGCTCGACAGCGGCACCACCGCGGAGGCCGCGCGGCTCGTCCTGGCGGCGACCGGCCACTCCCGGGCGCCGGTGGTCCGCCACGGCGGCCTGGACGAGGCGGTGGGCGTGATCCACCTGCGGGACCTGGTCGGCGTCTCCGACGACCGGCCGGTCGACGAGATCGCCCGCCCGCCGATGCTGCTGCCCGACTCGCTGCCGGTGGTCGACGCGCTGCGCCAGTTCAAGGCCGAGCGCCAGCACATCGCCCTGGTGGTCGACGAGCGCGGCGCGGTCGACGGGATCGTGACGCTGGAGGACATCCTGGAGGAGATCGTCGGCGAGATCTACGACGAGACCGACCGGGATCTGCGTGCCGTGCGCACCGAGGCCGACGGCACGCTGGTGCTGCCCGGCACGTTCCCGGTGCACGACCTGACCGACCTCGGCGTGGAGCTGCCGAACCGGCCGGCCGGCGACTACACCACTGTCGCCGGGCTGGTGCTGATCTGCCTCGGGCACATCCCGACGGTGGCGGGGGAGCAGGTCACCGTGGACGGCTGGGAGCTGTCCGTGGCCGGCGTCGACCAGCGGGCCATCACCGAGGTGCACGTGCGCCGTCACCGCCGCGGCGAGCAGTCGGCGGACGACGACGCGGCGACCGGCAGCCCGGACGACGACGCGGCCGACCCGGCCGACGCCCCCGAACTCGACGACGCCCGCCGCTGACCGGCGCCCGGTCTCCCGGTGCCCGGCTCAGCGGTGCCCGGCTCAGCGGTGTCCGGCGGGCGGGCCGAACGGGAAACCGGGCACCGGCGGAAGCAGCTGCACCGCGTCGGCGGGCAGCTGACGGGTGCTCCGCCCGACCAGCCGGGCCACCACCCGCAGCAGCCACGGCCCGGACGGGTGCAGCTCGGGGCCGATCAGCCGGCTGATCACCCGGGTCCACCAGTGCCCGGCGACGATCACGTCGGTGATCCGCAGCCGGTCCGGCGGCCACCCGCCGCGCACCACCACGTCCACCACCCGGCCCAGCCGCCGCCCGTGCAGGTCGTACGCGGTGCGGCCGAGCAGCTCACCCGCTCGCACGGCCGGAACCCGGAATGCGCTCGATCAGGTGGCGGCGCAGCCACGCCTCCACCGGTGACGGCGGCAGGTCCGCCGACGGGCAGCGCAGCCGCACCGCGCTGTCCACGCGGGCGACCTGCGACAGCGGTACGCGCAACGGCGGCACCGGCGGGTCGTCGGTGAACCGGTCCGCCACCGCCACCAGCAGCCGCCCGACCCGCCCGCCGATCCGCTGCCCGAGCGCGCCCTGCCCGGTGAGCAGGCAGTCCACGTACGGGTAGCCCTCGTCGTCGACGGCGAACGCGATGTCGTCGACCCGCCCGACCAGCCGTCCGTCCACGTCGACGATCTGCCGGTCGAGCAGCCGCTTGGCGAGCTGAACCCTCATGGCCCCATCCCCGTCATGATCGCCAGTGGGATCGCCGCCACCGAGGCCGCGACGATGAGCAGCAGGAACACCGCGCCGAGCAGGTTCATCCACCGCCCGTTGACCCGGTCGCCGAGGTAACCGCGGTCGTTGGCGACCACCAGGATCGGCAGGTACGTCAGCGGCAGCACCACAGCGCTCAGCACCAGCATGTACTCGGTCAGCCGTACCGGGTCCACAGTCGTCATCAGCATCACCACACCGAGCAGCAGGCCGACGAGCAGCACGCTGTGGAACCGGGCCGCCTCCCGGGGGCGGACCCGCTTGCCCCACTGCCACCCGAAGTACTGCGCCGCCGCGTACGCCGCGGACAGCCCGGTTTCCAGCGCCGCCCCGAACGTCACCGCGAAGAACGCCAGCACCGCGGCGGCCAGGCCGGCGCCGCCGAGCGCCGTCGCCACCGGCCGCGCCACCTCGTCGAGCGTACTGAGCGACGCCTCGGACGGGTGGTAGGCCACCGTCGCCACGGCGACCAGCGACAACGCCAGGAACCCGCCCACCGGGAAACCGATCAGCACGTTCGAGCGGGCCCGCGCCAGGTCCGCCGCACCCCACCGCTCCTCCACGCCGCCGGAGGAGAAGAAGAACACCTCGTACGGGCTCACCGTCGAGGCGAACAGCGCCACCGCCACGAACCAGTACAACGGCCAGCCGTGCCCCGACGCGCTGATCTGCCACGCGCCCTGCCCGAGTTGCGGCCAGTCGGTCGGCAGCGCCACCAGCGCGACCGCGAAGACGAGCAGCGCCAGCCCGGCCAGGCCGAAGATCCGCTCCATCAGCTCGAACCGCAACCGCCACAGCACCAGCCAGACCGCCAGCGCGGCGAGCGGCACCCAGAACAGGTGGCTCAGCCGGGTCGCCAGTTGCAGCGCCAGCGCCACCCCACCCAGCTCGGCGGCGAGCGTGACCACCGTGACCAGCCACGACGCGACCAGGTTGAGCAGCGCCACGCGCGGCCCGAGCCGCTCCCGGACCAGGTCGAACACCGCCCGTCCGCTCACCGCCGCGATCCGGCCGGCCATTTCCGCGTACGCGCAGATGCCGACCACGCCGACCAGCAGCACCCAGGTGTGGGCCATGCCGAACAGCGCGCCGGCCTGACTGGCCGCCACCAGGTCACCGATGTCGACGAAGCCGCCGACGGCCGACAGCACGCCGAGCGTGGCGGCGAACAGCTTCCTCACGTCGGGCCGGGAGCGGACGTCCTCACCGAGGCGACGATATCGCCGTCAGTGCCCGGTTTCGGGCGAATGGGTCAGGAGGCGGTCAGGTTCTGCAGTCGCACCTGGCCGCGCGCCACCAGCCGGCTGTCGGCGTCGGTGATCTCCACGAGCCACAACTGCTGGCTGCGACCCCGGTGCACCGGCGTGCCGACGGCGGTCAGCTCGCCGTCGCGCACCGCGCGCAGGAAGTCGGTCTGGTTCGACACCCCGACCACGTTGCCCTTCTCGCCCAGCCAGAGCGCGCCCCCGATGCTGGCCGCCGTCTCCACCACCGAGCAGTAGACCCCGCCGTGCTGGATCCCGTACGGCTGGTGCAGCTCCGGGCGCACCTTCCAGCGGATCACCACCCGGTCCCCGCTGACCTCGTCGAACGTCAGGCCCAGTAGGGCCACGAAGCCACCGGTCAGGTTCGGCATGTCCACCGCGGTTCCTCCTCGCGTTCGACGGGCGCCGCCAGCCTAGTCGCCGCCACGTCGGCAAACCCGGTACGGGCCGGGCCCGGTGATGGGGGAGAATCGGTGACCGTGACCGACAGCAACCTCCCGCAGGGGCGGGACTCCCTGACCGACGACCTGCTGTGGCGGGGCCTGATCCAGGACTCGACCGGCCTCGACGAACTGCGCGAGCTGCTCGACGGCGGGAGCACCACCTTCTACGTGGGCTTCGACCCCACCGCGCCGAGCCTGCACATCGGCAACCTGATGCAGGTCGTCATGGCCCGCCGGCTCCAGCAGGCCGGGCACCGTCCGCTGCTGCTCGTCGGTGGTGCCACCGGGCAGATCGGCGACCCGAAGGAGAGCGCGGAGCGGACGCTGAACCCGCCCGAGGTGATCGCCGGCTGGGTCGAGCGCATCCGCGAGCAGCTCTCGCCGTTCGTCACGTACACCGGGGAGAACGCGGCGCAACTCGTCAACAACCTGGACTGGACCGGCGAGATGTCGGTGGTCGAGTTCCTCCGGGACGTCGGCAAGCACTTCCCCGTGAACAAGATGCTCGCCCGCGAGGTGGTCAAGGCACGGCTGGAGACGGGCATCAGCTACACCGAGTTCAGCTACCAGCTCCTCCAGGCCAACGACTACTTCGAGCTGCACCGCCGGCACGGCTGCCGGCTCCAGTACGGCGGCTCCGACCAGTGGGGCAACATCACCGCCGGGGTGGACTACATCCGGCGGCGCGGCGCCGGGCCGGTGGAGGCGTTCACCACGCCGCTGGTCACCAAGGCCGACGGTACGAAGTTCGGCAAGAGCGAGACCGGCACGGTCTGGCTCGACCCGCAGATGACCAGCCCGTACGCGTTCTACCAGTTCTGGGTCAACGCCGACGACCGCGACGTCAGCCGCTACCTGCGGTACTTCAGCTTCCGCTCCCGTGAGGAGCTGGAGGAGCTGGAGAAGGCGACAGCGGAACGCCCGCAGGCGCGCCTGGCCCAGCGGGCGCTCGCCGAGGAGCTGACCACGCTGGTGCACGGCGAGCGGGAGATGGCGCAGGCGGTCGCGGCGAGTCAGGCGCTGTTCGGGCGCGGCTCGCTCGACGAGTTGGCCCCGGAGACGCTGCGCGCGGCGCTGACCGAGGCCGGGCTGGTGCACCTCGACGAGCTGCCGGACGTGGCCGGTCTGCTCAAGGAGTCGGGCCTGGTGCCGAGCATGAAGGAGGCCCGGCGGGTCATCGCCGAGGGCGGCGCGTACGTCAACAACACGCGCATCTCCGAGGTGGACGCCACCGTGTCGGCTGACGACCTGCTGCACGGCCGCTACCTCGTACTGCGCCGGGGCAAGCGCTCGTTCGCGGGCGTCGAGCTGCGCGGATAGCCGCCTGTCGACTGTGTGACGCGGGACGCGCCCAGCGGATTTGACGATCACTCCGCTGGGCGCGTAACTTTCTCTCTGCCAGCGCGGAACGGACGAAACAGGGCGAAAGACCTGGAAGGCCGGAGCGCAGGACCTGAGAACCGGGTGGTGCCCCGGATTCGCCGGGAGGCGGATTTGGCGAGGCGGAACCGACCGGGTAAGGTTGTCGGCCGGTAGGGAAACGGACGAGCCAGCGGGAAACCGCGGGCGGCCGTCCTGCCGAATTCCTCGGAAACGACCGGCGGAAGTCGGTGGAATCGGGGTGCCCGGTTAAAGGGTGATGCACGACAAACCGGTTGACACCGGTTTGACACGGCAGAAACCACCGGGTAG
>NZ_JBMVFV010000093.1:0-20577 GCF_049538395.1 Micromonospora sp. AB353
AAGAAGGGGCCCTTCCTCTACCGCAGGCGTTAATAGGGGGCCCTTCCTTACATCTCGGCGAGGATGCGGCGGGCGGCGTTGTGCCCGGCCGCGCCGATCACGCTGCCCGCCGGATGGCAGCCCGCGCTGCCCGCGTACACCCCGTCCACCCCCGTGGCGTACGGCATCCGGTCGGTGAACGACACCGTGTTGTCGACGTGGTGGATGTGCCCGCCGGTGATGCCGAAGTGCGCCTCGATGCCGGGCGGCGGCAGCGGTACCGCGTCCGCGACCAGGTCACCGGCGCCCGGGGCGTACCGCTCGCAGATCGCGAGCAGCCGCTCCACGTAGCCGGGCAGCGCCGCCTCCCAGGTGGTGCCGGCCAGCTCGTAGGGGACCGACTGCACGAACAGCGCCGACGAGTGGTGCCCCGCCTCGTCGGACAGCGACGGGTCGACAGTGGTGTGCAGGTACCACTCGATCGTCGGCTCCTCCGGCAACCGCCCGGCCCGCACGTCCGCCCACATGCCGCGCAGCGCCGCCATCGGCGACTCGCCGCCGTCGCCGACGAGCGAGGCCGAGCCGGGCAGCAGGTGGATCGTCGACCCGAACGGGCTCGGCGCGTCGTCCGGCAGACAGGAGAAGCGCGGCAGCCCGGTCAGCGCCAGGTTGAGCTTGAGCGTGGTGCCGGGGCGGCGGACCGCCGCCATCCGCGCGCCCAGCTCCGCCGGGAGCGCGCCGTCGGGCAGCAGCTCCATCAGCCGGTACGGGTCACAGGCGCCGAGCACCACCGGGGCGTCCACCTCCCGCCCGTCGGCGAGCATCACCCCGGCGGCGGCGCCTCCGGTCAGCCGGATCGCGGTGACCGGCGCGTCGGCCACGATCCGCGCCCCGGCCCGCACGGCGGCCTCGGCGAACGTGCGGGACACCGTGCCCATGCCGCCCCGGGTGATCATCCAGGTGCCGTCCGCGCCGGGCAGCCGGCACATGTTGTGCACGAGGAAGTTGTGCCCGGTGCCGGGGTCGTCCGGGCCGGCGTTCAGCCCGGACAGGCCGTCGGTGACGGCGTACATGCTGACCAGCAGCTCGGAGCGGAAGTCGAAGCGGGCCAGGTGGTCGGCCACCGAGCCGCGGACCAGGTCGACGAAGACCTGCCGCAGCGCGGGCCGCACGTAGCGCTCGGCGGTCTCCTCGACCGGCAGCGGCTCGGCCAGCCACGCCGGGGCGAGATCCTCCCGCAGCTGGGCCAGCTCGGCGTGCAGCGCGTCGTCGGCGGCGACGTCGGCGGGGGAGAACATCTCCGCGAGCTGCCGCCGGCTCGCCGCCACGTCGCTGCCGGCCAGCAGGTACGGCGAACCGAGCCCGCCCGGCGTGGGCAGGAAGTAGTGCGGGTCGCGGCGCAGCACCGGGATGGTCACGTCGAGCGTGGCCAGCAGCTCCGGCGGCATCAGCCCGAGCAGGTACGACCCGGTGGAGTGACGCAGTCCCGGCACCTTCGGGAACGGGTTCTCGGTGCGGGTCGCCCCGCCGATCACGCCTGACGCCTCCAGCACGAGGACGTCCAGGCCGGCGCGGGCCAGCAGGATCGCCGAGACCAGGCCGTTGTGCCCGGCGCCGACCACCACGACGTCGGCGCGGGACGGCAGCTCACTCGCGTCGCTCATGGCGTGCCGGCTGGGCATGCGCTCACGGCCCTCGCTGCGCTCGGTGCGTTCGCTCATGCCGCGGAGCGTAGCGGCGACGGATCCCCGGCGGGAGGGTTCGCGGCGGGGCGCTACCGTTCCCGGCATGTCCCCGGCTGTCCAGATCGCGCTCGCGGTGGCGCTCGTCGTGGTGGTGCTCCTCCTCCTGCTCGTGCTGCGGCGCGACCGTCCCCGGGATCTGGTCGCCCCGGACCGCCCGGCCGGTGACGGGCAGGCCGAGGTGCTCCGGCTGGCCCGCGCGGGGCGTACCGTCGAGGCGGTCAAGGTGCTGCGCGAGCAGACCGGGCTGTCGCTGCTGGACGCGAAGCGGGCGGTGGACGCGCTGGCGGCCGGCGGAGCCTGGTCGCCCGGCCCTCCGGCCCCCGGAAGGGGCGTCGACGAGGCGGTGCGGGCCGAGGCCGCGCGGCTGCTGTACCAGGGGAAGAAGATCCAGGCGATCAAGGTGGTGCGGGAGCACACGCACATGTCGCTCGCCGACGCGAAGCGGTACGTCGAGGGGCTCTGACGCCGGACGGCCGTCACCGGGCGTTCACCCTATAGTGGCAGTTGTCGATGCATTTCCGTCCTACCGTCGACGGGACACCCACCGCCTCCGGGAGGTAATCCCCGATGGATCGTCGTACCGTCCTGCGTGCCACAGCCGTCGGTGGCGCCGCCGCTTTCGCCGGTGGTCTCTGGGCCGCCGCTGCCGCCCCGGCCCAACCCGCCCAGCCCGGTCCCGGCCCGTACGGCGACCTGCTGGCCGCCGACGCCAACGCCCTCCAGCTGCCGGCCGGCTTCACCAGCCGGGTGATCGCGCGGTCCGGGCAGCGGGTCGCCGCCACCTCGTACACCTGGCACCCGGCGCCCGACGGCGGCGCCTGCTTCCCGGCCGGCGACGGCTGGATCTACGTCTCCAACTCGGAGGTGCCGCTCGTCGGCGGCGCCTCGGCGGTGCGGTTCGCCGCCGACGGCGCGATCGCCGCCGCGTACCGGATCCTCGGCGGCACGAACGTCAACTGCGCGGGCGGGCCGACCCCGTGGGGGACGTGGCTGTCCTGCGAGGAGGTGCCGCTGGGCCGGGTCTTCGAGACCTGGCCCGAGGGCGGCCGGACCGGCGAGGAACGGACCCGGATGGGCCGCTTCAAGCACGAGGCGGCGGCCTGCGACCCGGTGCGCCGGGTGGTCTACCTGACCGAGGACGAGGGCGACGGCTGCTTCTACCGGTTCGTCCCGGACTCCTGGGGCGACCTGCGCACCGGCAAGGTGCAGGTGCTCTGCGCCCCGGACGGCCAGGTGACCGGGCCGGTCACCTGGCGCGACCTGCCGGACCGCGACGGGTTCCCGGTACCCACCCGCTACCAGGTCGCCGCCGCCCAGACGTTCGACGGCGGTGAGGGCTGCTGGTACGCCGACGAGACCTGCTGGTTCACCACCAAGGGCGACAACCGGGTGTGGGCGTACGACGCGGTGAACCAGCGGCTCGACCTCGCGTACGACGACTCGCTGGTGCCGGCCGGTGCCGCGCCGCTGACCGGCGTCGACAACATCACCGGCACCGCCGGCGGTGACCTCTACGTGGCCGAGGACGGCGGCGACATGGAGATCAACGTGATCACGCCCGCCGGTGTGGTGACCCCGTTCCTGCGGCTGCTCGGGCAGCCCGAGTCGGAGATCACCGGGCCGGCGTTCTCGCCGGACGGCAGCCGGCTCTACTTCTCCTCTCAGCGCGGCACCAGCGGCGCCCGGGCCGGGACCGGCGGCATCACGTACGAGGTGCGCGGCCCGTTCCGGCGCTGACCTCCCGCCGTCAGGCGCGGGCCGCCACCCGGGCGGCCCGCCACCGGCTCGCCGCCAGCGTCGCCGAGTAGCCGGACAGCACGATCACGTGGAACAGGTAGAGCCACAGCAGCACCGCCACGCCGCCGCCGATCTCGTCGAACCCGCCGAACGGCACGCCCAGGTCCAGCGGCAGCGAGCAGAACAGCACGAACCCGTGCAGGAAGCCGGACAGGTTCGCCGCGGTGAACGAGCCCAGGCCCACTGTGACGAGCCAGTCCGGGGAGGCCGGGCCGACCACCCGGAACACCCAGATCAGCACCGGCGTGAGCACCAGCCACACCGCCAGGAACGACAGCACCACGCCGAGCGCGCCGACCCAGCCGCCCTGGCGTACCAGCCGGGTGGTCATCGGCAGCCCGAGCAGGATCGACAGCAGCAGCACCGGGGCCGGCGCCAGCAGCGGGAGCAGTAGCAGACGCCCCCGCCAGCCGACCAGCGCACCGGACTCGGCGCGCGGCTCGGCCACCGAGACGAACGCGCGGCGCAGTCCTTCCCCGTAGAGCGAGGCAGGCAGCAGCGACGCCAGCGCCAGCAGCGGGGTCAGCCCCAGCCCGGCCTCGACGAGCGCGGCCGCCGCCCGGTGCGCGCCGATCTCGGTGGGCAGAGTGTCGATCGCGTACCCGGTCAGCCGCCGCACCCGGTCCGCCCCGGCGAGCAGCCCGGTCAGCCAGATCGCCAGCAGCGCCACCGGCACCACGGCGATCGCGCCGTAGAAGGTGATCGCGGCGGCGTGCAGCGACAGGTCCCGGCCGCGGACCGGCCGGAACGCCGCAGCCGTGATCCGCTTGGTCCGCTCCCACCCGTCGCCCATCGCCCTCTCGTTCCCCGTACGACACCGCGCCACGCATTACGATCCGGCGGCATGACGATCGCCACGACCGACCGGCTGGTGCTCCGCGACTGGACCGAGTCGCCGGACGACCTGGCCCGGATCTACGACATCTACTCACGGGACGAGGTGATGCGCTGGCTGGGCGGCGGCAAGGGGCGGATGACCGACCCGTCCGAGGCACGCGAGCGGGTCCGGATGTGGCACGAACGCTGGGCGCCGTACGGCGGCCGCTGGGGCCTGTGGGCGATCGAGCCGCGCGACGGCGGGCCGGTGGCGGGGAGCATCCTGCTCAAGCCGCTGCCGGGACGCGACGGCGTCACCCTGACCGACGACATCGAGGTCGGCTGGCACCTGCATCCCGACGCCCAGGGCCGCGGCTACGCGACCGAGGCGGCCCGCGCGGTGCTGGAACGCGAGTTCGCCGCCGGAACCCCGAGGGTGTACGCGGTGGTGATGGCCGGGAACGACCCGTCGATGGCGGTGGCCCGGCGCCTCGGCATGACGCACACGGGTGTGCGCACCGACTGGTACGGCGGGGTCGAACTGGAGACCTTCGTCCTGGAGCGTCCGGCCTGAGCCGTGCCGTTGGCAGTTCGCCCTCGGCCTCCTACGGTGGTGGGGACACGGGGGAGGCACGGATGGTCGACGGTGGCGACGCAGCGCGTTGGCTGCACCTCAACGCCGCCCGGGGCGGTCCGGACGACCTGTCGCTCCTGGTGAACCGGGTCGCGCCCGCCATCGGGGCCACCGACATCGTGATCTACCTGGCCGACTACACGCAGTCCTCGCTCGTGCCCCTGGTCGGCGCGGGCGCGCCTCGGGACGAACTCACGATCGAGACGACGCTGGCCGGCCGGGCGTTCACCGGCCTCCAGGTGCAGCGCGCTCCCGACCGCCCGGACCGGCTCTGGGTGCCCCTGCTGCTCGGCTGCGAACGGCTGGGGGCGCTGGAGATCGTGTCGTCGCGCGCCGGCGACCCCGCGCTGGACCGGCCGGCCTGGGAGGTGGCGGTCGCCGTCGCTCAGGTCCTGGTGAACCGCCGGCTCTACGGCGACGTCGTGGAACGGATCCGCCGCCGCCTGCCGATGCAGGTCGCCGCCGAGACCGTGTGGGGGCTGCTGCCGCCGCTGACCTTCGCGACCGACGACCTGGTGATCACCGCCATCCTCGAACCGTGTTACGACGTCGGCGGGGACATCTTCGACTACGCGCTCAACGGCGACGTGCTCAGCGTCGGGCTCTTCGACACCTGCGGGCACGGGATCAAGGCGAGCGCGATGGCCTCGCTCGTGGTCAGCGCGTACCGCAACGCCCGGCGCACCGGTCTCGACCTGGTCGACACGGCGATCAGCATCGACAGGTGGGTCCGCTCCGAACACCCCGGCCTGTTCGCGACCGCGCTGCTCGCCGAACTGGACCGGCGGACCGGCGTGCTGCGGACCATCAACGCCGGCCACCCCGGCGCCATGCTGCTGCGGGACGGCAAGGCCGTCCGGGCGCTGCCCGGGCCGACCGCGCTGCCGCTCGGGCTGGGTAACCTGTCGGCCAGGCGCCCCCGGGTGCACGAGGAGGCGCTGCACCCGGGCGACCGCGTCCTCGCCTACACCGACGGCATCACCGACGCCCGGGGCGACGACGGGGAACGGTTCGGGCTGGACCGGCTGGTCGACTTCGTCGAGCGTGCCCTCAACGACCGGCTGCCCAGCCCGGAGACGATGCGCCGTCTGGTCCGCGCCGTCCTCGCCTACCAGCAGGACCAGCTCGACGACGACGCCACCGCGCTGTTCCTGGAGTGGCAGCCACCGCACCTGCCGTTGGGGCACCTGGAGCACCTCACGGCGCGGGTTGAGGGATCTCGGTAGCGACGGACACCGTGTGCGAGCAGGGCTCGGCGGGGCAGCGCCGCTAGGGTGGGCGATAGCACGATTACCCGCTGAGGGGGGTGAGCCCGATGGCCCAGGCCGCATTCGCGCCCGAGCCGGCGCCGCAGCCCGCCGAGCCGTCGTTCGACGTGCTCCGCTGGCACGACGAACCGTGGACCGCGCAGCTCGCTCTCGATCTCCTACCGGAGACCAATGGCCCGAAGGTCGAGGTCCTGAGCGGAAGCGTGATCGTGACACCACGTGCCGGCATCGACCACCAGTCGGTCGAACGCGAATTGCCTACCTCCTGCACCGGGCCGCCCGCCGGGAGGGACTCTGGGTCTATCCGGAGATCAACCTGATCTGCGGCAAGGACATGTTCATCCCTGACATCGCCGTGCTCCGCTCCTCGGGCGGCGGCCGGTCCGCGGTCGACATCGCTGAGGCCGTCCTCCTCGGCGAGATCGTGTCGCCCGGCAACCGGCGCAAGGACGTGATCGACCGGCCGCGGGAGTACGCCGCCGCCGGCGTGCCGTATGTCCTCCGGGTCGACCTGCGTAACCGGGTGCCGGCGCTCGCGCTCTACGAGCTGGTCGACGGCGAGTACCGGCCGCTGTCCGCCGCGGCTGCGGGAACCACGTTCGTGATGCGCCAGCCGTTCGAGTTCAGCGTCGACCCGGCCGACCTGCTCGACGAGGAGGCACCGCAGGCGTGATCGACACCGGTTCGCCGACGTGGTGGCATCGCGGCGGCTGGGATGCCACCACCTCGGGGAAGTGGAGTCGATCATGTCGCCGGGCACTCCGGGACGAACCGGGGTGAGGCGCTGGGGAACAATGGGCGGGTGACCACTCCCCGAGACCTCGTGCTGCTCGGCTCGACCGGCTCCATCGGCACCCAGGCCATCGACATCGTCAAGCGCAACCCGGACCGCTTCCGGGTGGTTGCCCTCGGCGCGGGTGGCGGCAACGTGGAGTTGCTCGCCGCGCAGGCGCTGGAGCTGGGCGTTGAGGCGGTCGGCGTGGCCCGCGCGTCCGCCGCGCAGGATCTTCAGCTCGCGTTCTACGCCGAGGCGAGCCGGCGCGGCTGGGCCACCGGCGACTTCAAGCTGCCGAAGATCGTGGCCGGGCCGGACGCGATGACCGAGCTGGCGCAGTGGCCGTGTGACGTGGTGCTCAACGGCGTTGTCGGCTCGCTGGGCCTGCCGCCGACGCTGGCCGCGCTGCACGCCGGTCGTACCCTCGCCCTCGCCAACAAGGAGTCCCTCGTCGCCGGCGGCCCGCTGGTCAAGGCCGCCGTCTCGCGACCGGGGCAGATCGTCCCGGTGGACTCCGAGCACTCGGCGCTGGCGCAGTGCCTGCGCGGCGGCGCCCGGGGCGAGGTACGGCGGCTGGTGGTCACCGCCAGCGGCGGCCCGTTCCGGGGGCGGCGGCGTGACGAGCTGACCGCCGTGACGCCGGAGCAGGCGCTGGCACACCCGACCTGGAACATGGGCCCGGTCGTCACGATCAACTCCGCCACGATGGTCAACAAGGCGCTGGAGGTGATCGAGGCGCACGAGTTGTTCGACGTGCCGTACGCCGACATCGAGGTGATGGTCCACCCGCAGTCGGTGATCCACTCGATGGTCGAGTTCACCGACGGCTCCACCCTGGCCCAGGCCAGCCCGCCGGACATGAGGCTGCCCATCGCGCTCGGTATCGGCTGGCCGGACCGCGTGCCCGGCGCCGCTGCGGCTGTCGACTGGACCACTGCCCACACCTGGGAGTTCTTCCCGCTCGACGACGCGGCGTTCCCGGCTGTCGCGCTGGCCAAGGCGGCGGGCGAGGCCGGGCGCTGCCGCCCGGCGATCTACAACGCGGCGAACGAGGAGTGCGTGGCCGCGTTCGTCGCGGGCCGGCTGCCGTTCCTCGGCATCGTCGACACCCTCCAGCGGGTGCTGGAGGACGCACCCGATTTCGACGAACCAGGTACCGTCGAGGACGTGCTCGCCGCCGAGTCGTGGGCACGGGCGCACGCCCAGGAGATCATCGTCGGGTCGGTGGAAGGAGCTCGATGAGCTATCTGCTCGGGGTGGTGCTGTTCGCCCTGGCGATCCTCATCTCGGTGAGCCTGCACGAGGCGGGGCACATGCTCACCGCCAAGGCGTTCGGGATGAAGGTCACCCGCTACTTCGTCGGCTTCGGCCCGACCCTGTGGTCGTTCAAGCGGGGCGAGACCGAGTACGGCGTCAAGGGCATCCCGCTCGGCGGCTTCTGCAAGATCGTCGGAATGACGCCGCAGGACGACGACGTCGAGCCGGGGGACGAGAAGCGCGCCATGTGGCGCTACCCGGTGTGGAAGCGGACGATCGTGATGTCCGCGGGCTCGATCACCCACTTCGCCCTGGCCCTGATCGCGCTCTGGATCATCGCGGTGTCGGTGGGGCTGCCGAATCCGAAGTTCCCCAGCACCGAGGCCGGCTTCCGGGCCGAGCCGGCGGTGATCGCCATCGCGCCGTGCGTGGTGGTGGAGAACGCGGCCCGCGCCTGCGAGTCCGGCGACCCGGCCAGCCCGGCCGAGAAGGCCCAGCTCAAGGACGGCGACCGGATCACCGCGGTGAACGGCAAGCCGGTCTCGACCTGGGGCGACATGCTCGACGTGGTCCGGGCCACCCCGCCCGGCACGGCCACCGTCGCCTACGTGCGTGACGGCAAGTCGGACGAGGCGCGGGTCGACCTGGCCTCGGTGCAGCGTCCGCCGCTGGACGACCCGAAGGGTGCCGCCTCGGCGGTCTCCGCGCTCGGCGTGGCGCTCTCGCCCACCACCCCGACCCGGGTCGAGTACGGCCCGGTCGCCGCGTTCGGCGCCACCGCCGACTTCACCGGCACGATGGCCGTGCAGACCGCGCACGCCATGCAGCGCATCCCGCAGAAGGTGCCGGCGTTGTGGAACGCGATCACCGGCGGCGAGCGCGACGTGGACACCCCGATCAGCGTGGTCGGCGCCAGCCGGCTCGGCGGCGAGGCCGTGGAGAACAACGCCTGGCTGGTGTTCTTCATGCTGTTCGTGTCGCTGAACTTCTTCATCGGCGTGTTCAACCTGCTGCCGCTGCTCCCGCTGGACGGCGGCCACATCGCCATCGCCTGGTTCGAACGGGCGCGGTCCTGGCTCTACGCGCGCATCGGCCGTGCCGATCCGGGGCGCGTCGACTACCTCAAACTCATGCCGTTCACGTACGCGGTGATCCTGATCGGTGGCGCGTTCACGCTGCTGACGGTCACCGCCGATGTCATCAACCCCATCACGCTCTTCTCAAGGTGAGTGCCTGAAGTGACCGCTGTCAGTCTCGGTATGCCCCCCGTACCGCCGCCGCCGCTGGCCCCGCGCCGGGCCAGCCGCCAGATCATGGTCGGTTCGGTGCCGGTCGGTGGTGGCGCGCCGGTCTCGGTGCAGTCCATGACCACCACCCTCACCGCCGACGTCAACGCCACGCTCCAGCAGATCGCCGAGCTGACCGCGTCCGGCTGCCAGATCGTCCGGGTCGCCGTGCCGTCGCAGGACGACGTGGAGGCGCTGCCGGCGATCGCCAAGAAGTCGCAGATCCCGGTGATCGCCGACATCCACTTCCAGCCGAAGTACGTCTTCGCGGCGATCGACGCCGGCTGCGCCGCGGTCCGGGTGAACCCGGGCAACATCCGGCAGTTCGACGACAAGGTCAAGGAGATCGCGCGGGCCGCCGGCGACGCGGGCGTGCCGATCCGGATCGGCGTCAACGCGGGCTCGCTGGACAAGCGCCTGCTGACCAAGTACGGCAAGGCCACCGCCGAGGCCCTGGTGGAGTCGGCGCTGTGGGAGTGCTCGCTGTTCGAGGAGCACGGCTTCCGGGACATCAAGATCTCGGTGAAGCACAACGACCCGGTGGTGATGATCCGCGCGTACCGGCTGCTGGCCGAGAAGTGCGACTACCCGCTGCACCTCGGCGTCACCGAGGCGGGTCCGGCGTTCCAGGGCACGATCAAGTCGGCGGTGGC
Source organism: Micromonospora sp. AB353 (assembly GCF_049538395.1). Taxonomy (NCBI): domain Bacteria; kingdom Bacillati; phylum Actinomycetota; class Actinomycetes; order Micromonosporales; family Micromonosporaceae; genus Micromonospora; species Micromonospora sp. AB353. The sequence continues at coordinate 10,211 of NZ_JBMVFV010000093.1, forward strand.
GTTCGGCGCGCTGCTGGCCGAGGGGATCGGCGACACCATCCGGGTCTCGCTGTCCGCCCCGCCGGTCGAGGAGATCAAGGTCGGCAACGCGATCCTGGAGTCGCTGGGCCTGCGCGAGCGTGGCCTGGAGATCGTCTCCTGCCCGTCCTGCGGCCGGGCGCAGGTAGACGTCTACAAGCTGGCCGAGGAGGTCACCGCCGGGCTGGAGGGCCTGCCGGTGCCGCTGCGCGTCGCGGTCATGGGCTGCGTGGTGAACGGTCCGGGTGAGGCCCGCGAGGCCGACCTGGGTGTGGCCTCCGGCAACGGCAAGGGCCAGATCTTCGTCAAGGGCAAGGTCGTCAAGACCGTGCCCGAGGCGCAGATCGTGGAGACGCTGATCGAGGAGGCGCTGCGGATCGCCGACGAGATGGGCGCCGAGATCCCCGAGGAGCTGCGTGACCTGGTGCCGGGCGGCGCCACCGTCACCGTGCACTGATCTGTTCTCCGCGTCGTCGTGCGGCCGTCCCCGTTCGGGGCGGCCGCACGCGCCGTCTCAGGGCCGGGGCACGGCGGCGAAGGGGGAGAGGGTGAACCAGCCGGGCGCGGCGCGCCGTAGCGCCTCCGGTCCGGCGACCTCCACCGCGCCGCCGCGCAGCGCCGCGGCCCACTCCAGGTCGCCCATCCAGACCTGGACCAGGGCGCGCAGGTCGGCGGTGACGGTCACCGTCACGTCGTGCCCGGGGTCGATGTCGCAGACGTCGGCTTCGCCCGCGGCGATCACCATCCACCAGTCGCGCTGCGTCGTGGGCACGTCCCGGAAGCGGAACCGCACGACGGTACGCCCCGGCGGAACCGCGTCGTGGTCGACGTGCCGGTGCATGTCCCACAGCAGCAGCTTCGGGTCCAGGTCGGCGTCGCCCAGTTCGCCGATCCAGCGCACGCCCCAGGCGCCGAGCGCCTCCAGCACGGGACGCAGTTCGCGTCCGGCGGTGGTCGGGACGTAGCGCACGTCGGCGCCGTCGACCCGCCGCTCCACCACCCCGGCGCGGACGAGCTGGTGCAGCCGGCGGGACAGCAGCGTCGGTGACATCCGGGGCAGGCCCCGGCGCAGGTCGTTGAAGCGTTCCGAGCCGCTGACCAGCTCCCGGACCACGAGCAGCGTCCACCGCTCGTCGAGCAGTTCCATGGCCTTCGCCACGGGGCAGAACTGGTGGTAGGAGGCCCCCATGGCGGGCACGCTACGCCCGGCCCGCCGCCCCGGCCAGCGGCCTGTCGGGAGCGGTACAGATCTCGTACTGGGGGCCGTGTCGTCCGCTGCCTAGCGTCCTGTGCAGGGACGACGGTGAGGAGCGACAGATGATCGAGGAACGGGCACAGGACGCCGCGGTGAAGGCCCGGCACCGTGCGATGTGGGCGATGGGCGACTACGCCGCCGTGGCCGCGCAGGTGATTCCGGAGCTGGGGGCGACGCTGGTCCGGGCCGCCGGGGTGGCGCCCGGCATGCGGGTGCTGGACGTGGCGGCCGGGACCGGCAACGCGGCTCTGCCGGCGGCCCGGGCCGGTGCGGAGGTGGTGGCGGGCGACCTCACCCCGGAGTTGCTGGCGATCGGGCGGGCGGAGGCCGAGCGGGAGGGCTTGGCGCTGACCTGGGAGGAGGCGGACGCGGAGGCGCTGCCGTACGCGGACGGCGCGTTCGACGCGGTGCTGTCCTGTGTGGGTGTGATGTTCGCGCCCCGGCACCGGGCCGCCGCCGACGAGGTGCTGCGGGTGTGCCGGCCGGGCGGCACGATCGGTCTGGTCAACTGGACCCCGGAGGGCTTCGTGGGCCAGTTGTTCGCGGCCATGCGGCCGTTCGCGCCGCCACCGCCGCCGGGCGCACAGCCGCCCCCGCTCTGGGGCGACGAGGACCATGTCCGGGAGTTGTTCGGCGACCGGGTCGACGCGCTCCGGCTGGGGCGCGACGCCGTGGTGGTGAACCGGTTCGCCACGCCGGACCAGTTCCGGGACTTCTTCGCCACCCACTACGGGCCCACGGTGGCGGTCTACCGGGCGAACGCGGGCGATCCGGAGCGTACGGCGGGGCTCGATCGCGCGCTGACCGACCTGGCGGCCCGGCACCTGGACGGCGGCGTCATGCGCTGGGAGTACCTGCTCGTCACCGCGCGCCGCGCCTGACGGCACGCCGGTCGTCGTCCGGCCGGCGTGCCGTCGCGGCGGCGGTGCTCACTCGGACTCGGCGAGGATGGCGTAGAGCTTGCGCCGGGTCTCGTCGAGCACCTGGGCGGCCCGGGCGCGCTGGTCGTCGGTGCCGGTGGTCATGACCTGCCGCAGCGCCTGCATGGCCTGCGCCCCGGCGTCGCGGATGTCGTGCCAGCTGTTGACCGTCTGCTCGGCGAACTCCGCCCAGGGCGGGGTCTGCGCCGCGTCGGCCGCCTCGGCCTGCCCCTGCTCGGTCAGCGCGAACCGCTTGCGCCCGCCCTCGGAGTCGGCGGCCGTGGCGATGACGCCCTCGTCCTCCAGCAGTTGCAGCGTCGGGTAGATCGAGCCGGGGCTGGGCCGCCAGGCCCCGCCGGTGCGGGAGTCGATCTCCTGGATCATCTCGTAGCCGTGCATCGGCCGCTCGGTGAGCAGGGCCAGCACCGCGCCGCGGACGTTCGGCCGCCGTCCGCGTCCCCGGCCGCCGCGGCCCCGCCCGCGACCGTGCGGCCCGGGGGAGAAGGGCGGCGGACCCGGGGGTACGGGCGGGAAGCCGAAGCCGCCGTGGCGGCGCATCTCGTCGTGCATGGCGTGCATGCGTCGATGGAAACCCATCGGTGGTTCTCCTTCTGTCGGCGTATCACTGATGCATCAACGATATATCGGCAATGCATCGCCGACAAGACGTCATGAAAAGCGGCCTGAAAACCGTACGTACGTATTGTTAGGCTGCCGGTGTGCGCCTGCTTCCCGAACCGGGCCCCTCCCGGACCCTCGCCCTCTCCACACTCGTCAACACCGTCGGGCGGGGCACCTGGCTCACCGCCAGCGCGCTGTTCCTCACCCGGTCGGTCGGGCTCACGGTGGCGCAGGTCGGCGTGGCGCTCACGCTCACCGCGCTGGTCAGCCTGGTGGCGAGCACCCCGATGGGCTACCTCGCCGACCGCCTCGGCCCGCGCGGACTCCAGATGGCCGCGCTGCTCGCCTCGGCCGCGTGCACGGCCGCCCTGGTCACGGTGCGCTCGTTCACCGGCTTCCTGGTCGTCGGCATGCTGATGGCGGTAGCGGACGCGGGCACCCGGGGCGCCCGCGGTGCGCTGATCGCCGGCGCCGTCCCGCCCGACCAGCGGGTCCGCACCCGTGCCTACCTGCGCGCCGTCACCAACGTCGGGATCTCGGTGGGCACCGTGCTGGCCGGGTTCGCGCTCGCCGCCGACACCCGCGGCGCGTACGTCATGCTGATCCTGCTCGACGCCGCCACGTACGTGCTGGCGGCGGCGGTGCTGCTGCGGCTCCCGCCGGTGCCGCCGATGCCCGCCCCGGCGCACGGGCCACGGCTGATCGCGCTGCGGGACCGCCCGTTCCTCGCCTTCACCGTGCTGGACGGGCTCATGTCCATGCACTTCTCGCTGATCAACATCGCCCTGCCGCTGTGGATCGCCGGGCACACCAGCGCACCGAACTGGCTGATCTCCGTCTGCCTGCTCGTCAACACGGTGGTGGTGATCCTGTTCCAGGTCCGCGCCTCGCGGGGCACCGAGGACCTGACCGGCGCGGGCCGGGCCGCCCGCCGGGCCGGTGTCCTGCTCGCTGCCGCCTGCGCGCTGTTCGCGGCCGGTGGCGGCGTACCGGTGGCGGTGGCGGTGCCGCTGCTGCTGGCCGGTGCGCTGGTGCACGTCGTGGGGGAGCTGTGGCACGCGGCGGCCGGCTGGGGTATCTCCTTCGGCCTGGCCCCGGCGCACGCGCACGGGCAGTACCAGGGCGCGTACGGGATGGGCATGCAACTCGGCTCGATGGTCGCCCCGGTGGTGGTGACCACGCTCGCGATCGGCTGGGGCGTACCCGGCTGGCTGGTGCTCGGCGTGGTGTTCCTGCTGCTCGGCGCGCTGGTGCCGCCCGTGGTGCGATGGGCCGCCCGGACCCGGCCGGCCGCCCCCGAACCGGTGCCGGCGGCGGCCGGCTGAGGGCCGTGCGGCAGGTGCCCGGTCGGCCCGCGCGCGCCGGGGTGGATCTGGCAGGCTGGTAGCCGTGCTCACGGTGCCGGTACGCCAACTCGGGGAGTCGGAGCGCCGCGCGGTCGAGCGGCTGCTCGACCTCGACCCGTACGCCGGCGCGCAGGTCGCCGAGCGGGTGGCGGCACGCGGTCTGGCCTGGTGGCGGGCCGAGGCGCGGATCCTCGGGTACGGCTCCCGCCGGCACCTGGAGTCGATCTGCTGGCTGGGCGGCAACCTGACCCCGGTGCTCGCGTCCGAGTCGGCGGTGACCGCGTTCGCCGACCAGTTGAGCGCCGAGGAGCGGCTCTGTTCCTCGATCGTGGGCCGGGCCGACGCGGTGCTCGGGCTCTGGGACCGCCTCTCCGCGCACTGGGGGCCGGCTCGGGACGTACGCCCGAACCAGCCGTTGCTGGCGACGGACGCGCTGCCCGCCGTGGCGCCCGACCCGCACGTGCGGCGGGTGCGCGGCAACGAGGTCGACCGGCTGTTCCCGGCGGCGGTGGCGATGTACACCGAGGAGGTCGGGGTGTCGCCGCTGGCCGAGGACGGTGGGCGCGGCTACCGGCGGCGGGTGACCGAGCTGGTGCGCGCCGGCCGTGCCTACGCCCGCTTCGTCGACGGGCGGGTGGTCTTCAAGGCGGAGCTCGCCGTGGTGACCCGCCGGACCGCGCAGGTGCAGGGCGTCTGGGTGGCGCCCGAGTGGCGCGGCCGGGGCATCGCCACCGCCGCGATGGCCGCCGTGGTCCGCGACGCGCTGGAACGGGTCGCGCCCACTGTGAGCCTCTACGTCAACGACTTCAACCTGCCCGCCCGCCGGGTCTACGAGCGCTGCGGCTTCCGCCCGGTCGGCACGCTCGCCACTGTGCTGTTCTGAGGATCACTCCCGCCAGACGTCCCGAACCGGACACCCGGCGTTATGCTGGGCATGTTTTTATACTGACTGGTCAGTTCGGAATTCGGGAGCGGAATGAACATCGTCGAGGCCGTCGGCCTGGGCCTGCGCACCCGCCGCGGCTGGGTCTACCGGGACGTCGACCTCACCGCCGCGAGCGGTGAGCTGCACGCCGTCACCGGTCCGCCCGGCAGCGGACGCACCTCGCTGCTGCTCGCGCTGGCCGGGCGCTTCCCGCACAACCACGGCGAGCTGCGCCGACGCGGCCCGGCCGCGCTCGGCCAGGTGGCCGGCGTGCACGAACCCGACCCGACGCTCACCGTCGCCGAGCACATCACCGAACGCCTGCTGCTGCTCGGCCCGGTGCCACGCCGCCGGCGCCGCCTCGTGCCGGTGGCGGCGGTCCGCGCCCGCCGGGCCTACCGCCGCGACGCCTACGCCGCCGCCATCGCCGGCGCCGGACTCACCGACGCGCCCCTGGACCCCGACCGGTACGGCCGCGACCTCACCCCGGTCGAACGCCAGGTGCTCGGGCTGGTGCTGGCGAGCCTCGGCGGCCCCGGCCTGATCGTCGCCGACGACGTGGACGCCGGCGCCGACCGCCCCGAGCGGGAGTGGATGTGGGGCGCGCTGGAACGCCTCGCCGACCAGGGGTACGCCGTGGTCGCCAGCGCCCGCGCCGTCGAACCCGGCGTGGCCGCCACCGTGCACCGCATCGGCGACCCGGTCCCGCCCGTCCCCGCCCTGACCGAGCCCGCCGAGGTGCCCGCATGAGCGTCCTGCGACTGGCCCTGTTCGAGCTGCGCCGGATGACCCGGGGCCGGCTGCCGCGCGCCGCGCTCGCCGTGCTCACCATCGTCCCGCTGCTCTACGGTGCCCTCTACCTGTACGCGTTCTGGGATCCCTACGGGAAGATGGACCGGATCCCGGTCGCCCTGGTCAACGCCGACCGCCCGGCCACCGCCGGCGACGGCAGCGAGGTGCACGCCGGCCGTGACCTCACCGACGAGCTGCTCGACCGCAAGGTGTTCGGCTGGACCGTCACCGACCAGGCCGACGCCACGAAGGGGCTGCGCGACGGGCGTTACCACCTTGTCTTCTCCATCCCGGAGGACTTCTCCGCCACCCTCGCGGCCGGCCCGGAACCGGACCGCCCGGCCCGGCAGGGCGAGCTGAAGGTCGTCAACGACGACGCCACCAACTACCTCTCCGGCCTGCTCGCCCGGTCGGCGTTCAGCGAGATCCGGGCCGCCGCCGCGCAGAGCACCGCCGCCACGTACTTCGACAGGATGCTGATCGGCTTCACCGACGCCAAGGCCGAGACCGGACGCGCCGCCGACGGCGCCGGGAAGATCGCCGACGGGCTCGGCAGCTCCCAGCAGGGCGCGGGAGAGATCGCCGACGGGCTCGGTGACGCCGAGGACGGCGCCGGGCAGCTCGCCGGTGGACTCAACCAGTCGGTCCAGGGCGCGGACAAGCTCGCCAAGGGCCTCGACCAGCTACGGACCGGTGCCGCCCAGCTCGCCGACGGCGCCGGACGCGCCGCCACCGAGACCAAGGCCGCCGCGGCCACCGTGAACGCCGCCGCCGACAAGTACGAGCCGGTGCTGCGCCGCAACGCCGACAAGATCGAGAAGGCGGCCACGCTCGTCGCCGACGGCGCGCAGCAGCTCGCCGCCGGGCTGGACGCGCTGCCGGGCAAGGCCGCCGAGGTGGTCACGACCGCCGAGGAGATCCGCGACCGGCTCGACGCGGTCGCGAAGGAACACCCCGAGCTGGCCGACAACCCCGACTTCGCCGCCGCCCGCAAGGCCGCCGACCGGGCCGTCACGCAGGCCCGCTCCGTGGTGGCCGCGCTGGACAAGACCGACATGGCCACGCTGCGCAAGCAGATGACAGACGTGTCGAAGACCGCCCGCGAGGTGGCCGCCGCCGCGCCGCACCTGGCCGACGACGTCGCCTCCGCCCGCGCGAAGGTCAACGAGCTGGCCGGCGGGCTCGCCACGCTGGCCCAGGGCAGCGCCAGACTCCGCGACGGGCTGGGCGACGCGTCGACCGGCGCGAACGAGCTGCGCGGCGGCCTCTACCGGCTCGCCACCGGCGCCCGCCAGCTCGACGGCGGCCTGGCCCAGCTCGGCAGCGGCAGCAACCGCCTGGTCGACGGGCTGACCCGGCTGGAGGGCGGCGCCGGCGACCTCGCCGACGGGCTCGCCGCCGGCGAGCGGAAACTTCCCGGGTACGACGACGCGGCCACTCGCGCCGGCGTCCTCGGTGACCCGGTCGGCCTGATCCGCGACTCGCAGAACCCGGCCGACTCGTACGGCGTCGGCTTCGCCCCGTACTTCCTGTCGCTGGCGCTCTGGGTCGGCGCGATGATCACGTACATGCTGTTGCGGCCGGTCAACCGGCGGCACGTGATGTCCGGCGCGCCCGGCTGGCGGGTCGTGCTCGCCGGGTGGCTCCCGGCCGCCGGCATCGGCCTGGCCCAGGTCACGGTGCTCTACACGGTGGTGACGCTCGGCCTCGGGCTCGACCCGAGGCACGGCCCGGCCACGTTCGGGCTGCTCGCCCTCACCTCGCTGGCGTTCACCGCGATCATGCAACTGCTCGGCGTGGCGCTCGGCCCGGCCGGCCGGCTGGCCGCGCTGGCGCTGCTGATGCTCCAGCTCACCTCGTCCGGCGGCACCTACCCGGTGCAGACCTCGCCCGGCTTCTTCCAGGCCGTCCACCCCTGGCTGCCGATGACGTACGTGGTGGACGGCCTGCGGCACACCGTAAACGGTGGTACGACCGCCCCGGTGGTGACCGCCGCGCTGGTGCTGCTCGCGTTCGGGCTGGGCGCGATGGCGCTGACCGTCGGCGCGGCCCGCCGGTCCCGCCGGCTGACCCCGTCGAAGCTGCACCCCGAACTGACCATGTGAGGATGAGCCGGTGACGGACGGACGGACGCGCCGGCGCGAGGACACCCGCCAGCGCCTCTTCGTGGCGGCGGTGGACCTCATCGCCGAGCAGGGCTTCTCGGCCACCACCGTGGACGACATCGCGGCCCGGGCGGGTGTGGCGAAGGGGACCGTCTACTACAACTTCGAGTCCAAGACCGTCCTGTTCGAGGAGCTGCTGCGGCACGGCATCGGCCTGCTCACCGCCGAGTTCCGGGCCGCCGTCGACGGGCTGCCGCCGCTGGAGGCGCTCGGCGCGCTGGTCCGCGCCCAGCTGGAGTACATCCGCCGCTACCGCGCCTTCGCCCAGCTCCTGCTCTCGGAGATGTGGCGGACCAACAGGGAGTGGCAGCAGACGCTGCGGCTGCTGCGCGGCGAGGCCATCGCGGTGATCGCCGACACCGTGCAGGCCGGCGTGGACAGTGGCGACCTCCCGGCCGACCTGGACGTGCGTACCGCCAGTTCGGCGCTGTTCGGCGTCGGGCTGGTGGTAGCAGTGGACTGGCTGGTCTTCTCGCCGGAGCGGCCGATCGACGAGGTGCAGGAGTCGCTGCTCGGCATCGTCCGGCGGGTCGCCCGGACCTGACCAAGGGCCGGTAATTCGGTTGAATCCGGGCCGCCGTGAGGACGAGGCTGGGGACACCGCCCCCACCGAGCCGAGTCCGGAGGACCTTCCATGCGCCTGCTCCGAGATCTCTGGGCCACGGCACCCCGGCGGATGACGGCGGTCCTGCTGCTGATCGTGCTCGGCGCCGCCGGCCAGGCGGCCGCCGCCGCGCTGGCCGGGCCGGTGCTGGTGCACCGCTCGTCCGGCTGGTTCGTCGCGCTCGCGGTGGCGCTCGTCGCCGCTGTCGTCACCGACCTGCTGATCGGCCTGATCATGGCGCGGCTCACCGCCGACTGGTCGGCCGACGTGCGGCGGCGGCTCTGCCGGGTCGCGCTCGGCCAGGACCTGCCCACCCTGGAGACCACGCCGGTCGGCGAACTGCTCGACCGGATCGACAACGACGTCTACCAGGTCGCCGCCGAGATGCGGAACACCGGCGTACGGCTGGCGCAGGGCCTCGCGGTCTGCGTCCTCGCGACGGTGAGCGCGCTGATCGTCTGGTGGCCCGCCGGTGTCGGCATGATCGTGCTCACCGCCCTGCTCGCGGTGACGCTGCGCCGCCCGACCGCCCGGATCGCCCCGGCCCGGATGGCCGAGGAGGAGGCGTGGTCCGACCTCGCCGCCGTGATGGAGGAGGCGGTGCACGGGCAGGACGACGTGCGTACCAGCCTCGCCCGGCCGTACGTGCTGCGTCTCTACGCCCGCCGCGCGGCCGAGGTGATCGCCCGGTGCGTCCGGGTGTTCCGGCTCTCCGCGCGGGTCACCGCGATCGCCGCCGGCGCGGTCGGGCTCGGCGTCGCGGGCGTGGTGCTGGGCGGCGCGTGGGCGCTGGCCACCGGCCGGGTGGACGCCGCGCGGCTCACCGCGATCTGGTTGCTGGTCGTCGCGTTCGGCGCGACCGTCGAGCAGATCGCCCGCTGGGTGCCGCACCTGCAACAGGCGTTCGGCGCCTGGGGCCGGGTGCAGCTGCTCGCCGGGTCGCCGCAGGAGCCGGACGGCGGCGACGCCCCGGTCGACGGCGACCTGACCGTGCGCGGGCTCACCTACCGCTACCCGGCCGGCGGGGACGACCGCGGTCCGGCGCTGCGCGACGTGCACCTCGACTTCGTCCGCGGGCGCTCGTACGCGCTCGTCGGGCGGACCGGCTCGGGCAAGTCGACGCTGGCGAAGGTGCTCACCCGGGCGGTCGACGTGCCGCGCGGCACGGTGTTCCTCGGCGGCGCCGACCTGGTCGACCTCGACGTGGAGGAACTGCGCCGGTGGATCGCCGTGGTGCCGCAGCGCACCGAGATCCTGGCCGGCACGCTCGCCGAGAACGTGGCGCTGTTCGACCCGGAGCTGCTGGACGCCGCCGAGCGGGCGCTGGCCGAGCTGGGACTGGCCGGCTGGATCGCCGAGCTGCCCGACGGCGTACACACCCGGCTCGGCGACGGCGGCTACGTACTCTCCGCCGGGCAGGAACAGCTCGTCGCGTTCGCCCGCATCCTGGTCCGCGACCCGCACGTGGTGATCCTCGACGAGGCCACCGCGCGGCTCGACCCGGTCACCGAGAACCGGGTACGCGAGGCCACCGAACGGCTGCTCACCGACCGGATCGGCATCGTCATCGCGCACCGGCTCTCCTCGGTGCGCCGCTGCGACGAGGTGGTCGTGATGGCCGACGGCGCGGTGCTGGAGGCCGGCCCGCTGCGCGAGTCGGCCCGCTTCGCCGAGCTGCTCGCCACCAGCCACGCCGGGGCGTACGCCGGGGTGGGCGCCCG
>NZ_JBMVFV010000094.1:0-20376 GCF_049538395.1 Micromonospora sp. AB353
CACGGCACCGTCCGCCGACGAGGGCGCTACCGCACGCACCAGACGCGGCACGAACACCTCACCCGCACGCACCGCGACCTGACCACCGAACGCCACCGGCTCGTCGGCCACCGTGGTCAGCACAGCCAGCAGCCCGGCATCCACGTCACCGTCGACGTCCGCCAGCACGATGCGACCCGGGTGCTCCGACTGTGCCGAGCGCAGCAGACCCCACACCGCCGCTGCGGCCAGGTCGGTGACCCGGTCTCCGTCCCCGACCGACACCGCACCCCGGGTCACCACGACCAACCGCGACTCCGCCAGCGCGTCGGCCACCAGCCAGGACCGCACCGTCGCCAGCACCTGCGACGTCGCCGCCCGCACCGACTCGGGGCCATCGTCGACGGCGGCGGGCATCTCACCGGGGACCGAAGCAGGTTCCGTCTCGACATGAAGGGCCCGGCGCAGGCCACCCACCGGCACCAGCAACAGACGCGGCGCCACACCCGACGCCACGGCGACCGCCTCGACGTCGGCGTACACCGGCAGCTCAGCGACGGCCGGCAGGTCGGCGGCCGGCGAGCCGAGCAGCGCCCACCCGGCGGCGTCCCCGGCCGGGGCGACCTCCTGGGCCTGCCAGGCGACCTCGAACAGCGACCGGGCCGACGCGTCCGGGGACGCCGACACGCCGGTCAGCTCGCGCAGGGCGAGGGCGTCCACCGACACCACGGCCGCGCCCGACTCGTCGCACGCGACCAGACGCACCGCCGAACCCGCACGCATGAGCCGCACCCGCAGCACCCGCGCGCCCGAGGCATACACCTGCACACCCTCGAACGCGAACGGCACCCGCGCCCCACCCGAACCCTCCGAGCCGGACAGCAACCCGATCGGATGCAGCGCGGCGTCCAGCAGCGCCGGGTGCACGCCGAACCCCGCAACGTCACCGGCCACCTCGTCCGGCAACGCCACCTCGGCGAACACGTCCTCGCCGACGGTCCACACCCGGCGCAGCCCCCGGAACACCGGCCCGTACGACAGGCCGCGCTCCGCCAGGGCCGGATACCAGCCCGCCACGTCCACCTCGACGCCGCCGACCGGCGGCCACTCCCCCACACCCGGCTCGTCGGCCGACACCGGCTCCAGCACACCCTCGGCGTGCCGGACCCACTCCGGGTCGGCGGCCTCCTCGGGCTGCGAGTGCACGGTCACCGATCGCACGCCCGCCTCGTCGGCCGCGCCGACGCGCACCTGCACCCGCACCGCACCCACCTGCGGCAGCACCAACGGCGCGGCCACGGTCAACTCCCGCACCCGCGACGCACCCACCTCGTCACCCGCCCGTACCACCAACTCCACCAGGGCAGCGCCCGGCACGATCACCGCGCCGGAGACGACGTGGTCGGCGAGCCACGCGTGCGTCGACGTCGAGAGGCGGCCGGTCAGCACCACCATGTCCTCGCCGGCCACGGAGACCGCCGCGCCGAGCAGCGGGTGCCCGGCCGCGCCGAGGCCGGCACCGGAGACGTCCGTCCAGCGGCCCGCCGGCTCCAGCCAGTAGCGCTGGTGCTCGAAGGCGTACGTCGGCAGGTCGACGTGCCGGCCGCCGGCCCGGTCGAGCAGGCCCGCCCAGCCGACGGCGCGGCCGTGCACGTGCAGCGACGCGAGGGCCTCCAGGAGTGCCTGCGGCTCAGGCCGGTCGTGGCGCGACACCGGCACCAGCAGGGGCGCCGGCTCGTCCTCCGCGCGCTCGGCGAGGCAGTTCTGCGTCATGGCGGTGAGGACGCCGTTCGGTCCCACCTCCAGGTAGGTGTCGACCTCCTCGGCGCGCAGGCAGTCGACGGCGTCGGCGAAGCGAACGGTGCCGCGTACGTGGCGCACCCAGTAGCCCGGGTCGCAGAGCTGGTCGGCGTCGGCGACGCGGCCGGTCAGGTTCGACACCACGGGGATCGTCGGCGGCCGGAACGTCAGTCCCTCGGCGACGGCCGCGAACTCGGCCAGCATCGGGTCCATCCGGGCGCTGTGGAAGGCGTGGCTCACCCGCAGGCGGCGGGTCTGCACACCCCGCTCGGACCACACCCGCTGCACCTCGTCGAGCGCCTCGACGTCGCCCGCGACCACCACGGCGGCGGGGCCGTTGACAGCGGCCAGGTCGAGCCGGCCGGACAGCCCCGCCAGGGACGCGGCGACGGCGGCCTCGTCGGCGGCCACGGCGAGCATGCCACCATCGGCCGGCAGGGCCTGCATGAGCCTGCCCCGCGCGGCGACCAGCGCGCACGCGTCGGCCAGGGAGAGCACGCCCGCCACGTGCGCCGCCGCGATCTCGCCGATGGAGTGCCCGGCCACCAGGTCCGGCGCGACACCGAACGACTCGATCAGGCGGAACAGGGCCACCTCGACGGCGAACAGGCCCGCCTGGGTGAAGACCGTCTGGTCCAGCAACTCCGCCCCGGGCGTGCCCGCCCCGGCGAAGAGCACCTCGCGCAGCGGGCGCGGCAGCAGCGGGTCGAGGTGACCGCACACCTCGTCCAGCGCGGCGGCGAACACCGGGAACGCCCCGTACAACCCACGACCCATACCGGCGCGCTGCGCACCCTGGCCGGAGAAGAGGAAGGCCACCCGGCCACGCGGGGCCGACGCGCCGGTGGTGACGGCGCCGGTCGGCTCGCCCGCGGCGAGGGCCCGCAGCCCGGCGAGCAGGTCGTCCGCGTCGCCGGCCAGGACGACCGCGCGGTGTTCGAGCCCCGCGCGGCTGACCGAGGAGACCGCGACGTCCACCGAACGTGGGGCGTCGACGCGGGCGAGGTGGTCGGCCCAGCGGCCGGCCTGCCCCGCGAGCGCCTCGGGCGTACGGGCGGAGAGGAACACCGGGGCGAGCGGGAGCGCGACCGGCGCGTCGACGGCGGAGGGTGCCTCGTCGGTGGACGGGGCGTCGTCGCCGGGCGCCTCCTCCAGGATGACGTGCGCGTTCGTACCGCTGATGCCGAAGGACGACACGGCGGCCCGGCGCGGCCGGTCGGTGGCCGACCACGCGCGCGCCTCGGTCAGCAGCGAGACCTGCCCGGCGGACCAGTCGATGTGCGGGGACGGCGCGTCGACGTGCAGGGTGGCGGGCATGGTGCGGTGGCGGATCGCCTCGATCATCTTGATCAGGCCGGCGGCGCCCGCGGCGGCCTGGGTGTGACCCAGGTTCGACTTGACCGAGCCCAGCCAGAGCGGCCCGCCGTCGCCCCGGTCCTGCCCGTACGTGGCCAGCAGCGCCTGCGCCTCGATGGGGTCGCCGAGGGTGGTGCCGGTACCGTGCGCCTCGACCACGTCGACGTCGGCCGGCGAGAGCCGGGCGTTGGCGAGGGCCTGCCGGATCACCCGCTCCTGCGACGGGCCGTTGGGGGCGGTGAGTCCGCTGCTGGCGCCGTCCTGGTTGACCGCGCTGCCCCGGACGACGGCGAGGATGCGCCGGCCGTCGCGGCGGGCGTCGGAGAGCCGTTGCAGGAGCAGCACGCCGACGCCCTCGGACCAGCCGGTGCCGTCGGCGGCGGCGGCGAACGACTTGCACCGGCCGTCGGAGGCTAGGCCCCGCTGGCGGGAGAAGTCGGCGAAGGTGCCCGGGGTGGACATGACCGTCACACCGCCGGCGAGCGCGAAGTCGCAGTCCCGCTGGCGCAGCGCCTGCGCCGCGAGGTGCACGGCGACCAGCGACGACGAGCATGCCGTGTCCACGGTGACGGCCGGGCCCTCCAGCCCGAAGATGTACGCCACCCGGCCGGACACCACGCTTCCGGAGTTGCCGGTGCCGATGTAGCCCTCGACGCCGTCGGGCAGGTCCAGCACCCGCGACGCGTAGTCGTGGTACATGACCCCGGCGAAGACACCGGTCCGGCTGCCACGCAGCGCCTGCGGGTCGATGCCGGCGTGCTCGAACGCCTCCCAGGAGGTCTCCAGCAGCAGCCGCTGGTGCGGGTCCATCGCCAGGGCCTCGCGGGGACTGATGCCGAAGAAGCCCGGGTCGAACTGTGGCGCGTCGTAGAGGAAGCCGCCCTGGTTGCTGGTCGACGTGCCCGGGTTGTCCGGGTCGACGTTGAAGAGCCGCTCCAGGTCCCAGCCCCGGTCGGTCGGGAAGTCGCCCACCCCGTCGCCGCCCCGGTCGACGAGGTCCCACAGCTCGGCCGGGCTGGACACCCCGCCCGGGAACCGGCACGCCATGCCGATGACGGCCATCGGCTCGCGGTCCTTGGCCTCCACCTCGCGTACCCGCCGGCGCGCGTCGCGCAGGTCGACAGTGGCACGCCGGAGGTAGTCGAGGAACTCTGCCTCAGTGGGCATCGGGCCACTCCGTATCGGGGTTCGAGGTGTGCGACATGCCGGATCAGGCCGAGCCGAACTCTTCGTCCAATAGGCTGAAGATCTCCTCGGCGGAGGCCGACTCGAGGCTGGTGCCCTCGTCGGCGGCGGAGTCCGCACCGGCCTCGGTGTAGGTCCACAGGGAGAGCAGTTCGCGCAGCCGGACGCCGACGGCGGCCCGGTCGGTGTCGCCGGTGGACACCGCGCGCATGGCGTGCTCCAGCTTGTTCAGCTCGCCGAGCACCGTCAGCGCGGACGTGCTGCGCTCCGCCAGCAGCGCACCGCGCAGGTACTCGACGAGCGCGGCCGTGGTCGGCCGGTCGTAGATCAGCGTGGAGGGCAGCCGCAGGCCGGTGGCCGCGTTGAGCCGGTTGCGGAACTCGACAGCGGTCAGCGAGTCGAAGCCCAGCTCGACGAAGCCGCGCTCGGCGTCGATCGAACGGATCGACGCGTAGCCGAGGACGGCGGCGGCGTGGGTCCGCACCAGGTCGGAGAGCACCTGGTCGCGGTCGGCCTCGGCCGTGGCGGCGAGGGTCTCCCGCAGCGCCTCGGCCGGGTTCCGCTCGGCGGCCCGGGCCGCGCCGGTCGCCGCCGGCCGCACCAGCGACCGCAGCACCGGCGGCACCGCCGCCGGCCCGTGCCGGCCGATCAACGCGAGGTCCAGGTCGACCGGTACGACCACCGGCTCGGCGAAGCGCAGGGCCTCGCTGAACAGGTCCATGCCCTCCTCGGCGCCGAGCGGCACAAAGCCGCCCCGGTTCATCCGGGCCTCGTCGACGTGCCCGGTCTGCCCGTCGCCGGTGTCGTTGACCCACGGACCCCAGGCCAGCGAGAGCGCCGGGAGTCCCCGGTCGTGCCGGTGCTGGGCGAGGGCGTCGAGGAAGCAGTTCGCCGCCGCGTGGTTGGCCTGCCCGGGGCCGCCGAAGAGGCCGGCCGCCGAGGAGAAGAGCACGAACGCGGCCAGGTCCAGCTTCTCGGTCAGCTCGTGCAGGTGCCAGGCCGCGTCGACCTTGGGTCGCAGCACGATGTCGAAACGCTCCGGGGTGAGTGCCGGCAGGACACCGTCGTCGAGCACCCCGGCGGCGTGCACCACGCCGGTCAGTGGCAGGTCGGCGGGGAGCTGGTCGACCAGCAGGGCGAGCGCGTGGCGGTCGGTGACGTCGCAGGCGGCCACCCGGACGGTGGCGCCCAGTCCGGCCAGCTCGTCGACCAGCGCGGCGACGCCCGGGGCGTCCGCTCCGCTGCGGCTGACCAGCAGCAGGTGCCGTACGTCGTGCCGGGTGACGAGCCGGCGTGCCACGAGCCGCCCGAGCAGGCCGGTCGCCCCTGTCACCAGGACGGTGCCGGCGGCCAGGTCGGGGCCGGACGCCTCGGCCGGGGGCGGCCCGAGGCGGGTCAGCCGGGGCATCCGGAGCTGCCCGGCGCGTACGGCGAGCTGGGGTTCACCCGTGGCGAGGGCGGCCGGCAGCAGCGCGGCGGCCGGGGCGTCGTCGTCGACGTCGAGGAGCACGATCCGGTCGGGGTTCTCCGACTGGGCGGAGCGCAGCAGGCCCCAGGCGGTGGCGGCCGGCACGTCGGCGATCCGCTCGTCCGGGTCGACCCGGACCGCGCCGCGGGTGACCACCACCAGCCGGGCGGCGGTCAGGGCCTCCTCGGCGAGCCACTGCTGGGCCAGTGCGAGCATCCGATGGGCGACCCGGTGCGCCTGGGCGGCCGGGTGCGGCTCGTCGGCGGCGGCTCCGGCGCAGGTCACCACCACCGCGTCGGGCGCGGCGGCGCCGGCGCGTACGTCGGCGACCAGCGTCGACAGGTCCGGGTGCCGGTCGGCGCCGGACCAGTCGGCGCCGAGGACGACCAGCCGGGAGGCGGTGTCCGCGCGGCCGGTGGTGGGGGCGAGCCAGTCGAGGCGGTGCAGGGACCGGCTGACGGAGCGGCGGGCGGCGCTGAGCTGCTCGCCGGAGATGGGCCGCAGGACCAGACCGTCGACGGAGGCGACCGGGGTCGCGCCCGTGTCGGTGACGGTCAGGGCCACGGAGCCGGCGTCGGTGGCGCGCAGCCGGATCCGCAGCTCGCGGGCACGGCTGGGCCGGATGGTGACGCCCGACCAGGTGAACGGCAGGCCCGGGCGGATGCCGGGGCCGCGGTCGGTGCCCGGCGCGCCGCCGGCGGGGTCGCCGGCCGGGTCGTCGGCCGTGGCGCTGGCGCCGATGGCGTGCAGCGCCGCGTCCATCAGGGCCGGGTGCACCGAGAACGCCGTGGTGTCGGTGGACGCGTCGGCGTCCAGGGCGACCTCGGCGAGGATGTCCCGGCCCGAGCGCCAGGCGGCACGCAGCGCCCGGAAGGTGGGGCCGTAGTGGTAGCCCTGGGTGGCGAGCCGGGCGTAGAGCCCGTCGAGGGCGATCGGCTCGGCGTCGGCCGGCGGCCACACGGCGGTCGGCGCGGGGTCCGGGTCGGCGGTGTCGGCGAGTTGCCCGGAGGCGTGCCGCTGCCAGGGCCGGGAACCGTCGGCCGCGGTGTCGTCGTCGCGCCTGGTGTGAATGGCGACGGGCCGGTGCCCGGTCTCGTCCGGCGGGCCGACGCGTACCCGCAGGTCGATTCCTCCCTCGGTGGGGATCGCCAGGGGCGCCTCCAGGTTCAGCTCGGCGACGGTCGCCGCGCCGGCCTGCCGGCCGGTCCAGGACGCGAGCTCCACCAGGGCCGTCCCGGGCAGCAGCACCGTGCCCAGCACGGCGTGGTCGGCGAGCCAGGGGTGGGTGGTGAGGGTGATCCGGCCGGTGAACAGCAGGCCCTCGTCGCCGGGCAGGTCGGCCACCGCGCTGAGCAGCGGGTGGTCCACCACGTCGAGGCCCACGGCGGGCAGGACGGAGCGGTGCGCGCCGGTGCGCTCCAGCCAGTAGCGGTGCCGGTCGAAGGCGTACGTGGGCAGGTCGACCGGTTCGGACTCGGGCAGCAGCCGGCGGTGCTCCACCGGCAGGCCGAGGGCGTGCGCGGCGGCGAGGCCGGTCAGCAGCCGGGTGGCGGCGTCGGCCGAGCCGCCGAGGGTGTCCAGGACGTGTCCGGGGGTGCCGGCGGCGTCGAGCGCGGCGGCGATCCCGGCAGCCAGTGCCGGCTCCGGCGAGACCTCCACGAAGGTCAGGTGTCCGGCTGCGACGGCGGCACGCAGGGCGGCGTCGAGCCGCTCCGGCCCCCCGTCCCCGGCGCCGGGGGTGGCCGGGCCGGTGCCCAGGGTGGCCGGGTCGGTCCAGTGGTCGACGCCGAGGCCCGCCGCGTCGGCCCAGTCCCCGGTGACAGTGGAGGCCAGCCGGGCGGTCCCGGGCTGCGGCGCGAGCCCCGCCAGGGCGGCGCGGAGGCCGTCGTGGTCCAGGACGCCGGCGGCGGCGCGGGCCCGCATCGCCACCGTGCGGGCGGCGTCGGGCAGGGACAGCAGACCCGCCACGTACGCGGCCACGACCTCGCCGTCGCCGGTGCCGACGACAGCGGCGGGGGTGACACCGGCGTGCCGCCAGACGGCGGCGAGCGCCACGCCGACGGCGAACCGGACGGGCCGGGCCAGCTCCGGCCGGTCGGCCCAGGCAGCGTCCGCGCCGGTGAGCAGGGCGGCCGGATCGACGTCGACCCAGGGCGCGAGGGCCTGCCGGCACTCGGCGAGGGTGTCGTCGAAGACCGGGCAGCGGCCCACCAGTGCGGCCACCGCGCCCGCCGGGGTGGCGCCCGGGAAGACGAACACCGGTCCCGCGCCGTGGTTGGCGACGGTGCCGGTCACGACGTTGCCGGCCGGGGTGCCGGCGGCGAGCGCGTCCAGGCCGGCCAGCAGCTCGCCGGGGGTCGCGCCGAGCACGGCGGCGCGCCGGTCGAACGCCGAGCGGGTCGTGGCGAGCGACCAGCCGACCGCCGCCGGGGCGAGGCCGGGGTGCGCGCGCAGGTGCCGGGCCAGCCGGGACGCCTGCGCGGCCAGGGCCGAGGTGGAGCGGGCCGAGACGGGCCAGGCCACCACGTCGGCGGTGAGCAGCCCGGCGGGGCGTTCCCCCGCCGCAGCGGCCGGCGGGGGCATCGGTGCGTCGGCCGCCTCGGCGCCGGCGGGCAGCTCGACGACCACGTGGGCGTTCGTACCGGAGATACCGAACGAGGAGACCGCCGCGCGGCGGGGCCGGTTGGCGGCCGGCCACGGCCGGGACCGGGTCACCAGCTCCACGTCGCCGGCCGACCAGTCGATGTGCGGCGACGGCTCGTCCACGTGCAGCGTCGCCGGTACGGTGCCCTCCCGCATCGCCAGCACCATCTTGATCACGCCGGCCACACCGGCGGCGGCCTGCGCGTGGCCCATGTTCGACTTGACCGAGCCCAGCAGCAGCGGTCCGGCGTCGCCCCGGTCCTGCCCGTACGTCGCCAGCAGCGCCTGCGCCTCGATCGGGTCACCGAGGACGGTGCCGGTACCGTGCGCCTCGACGACGTCCACGTCGGTGACCGCCAGCCCGGCGCCGGCCAGCGCCTGCCGGATCACCCGCTGCTGGGAGGGGCCGTTGGGGGCGGTCAGCCCGTTCGACGCGCCGTCGGAGTTGACGGCGGAGCCGCGTACCACGGCGAGGACGCGGCGGCCCTGCCGCCGGGCGTCGGAGAGCCGCTGCACGAGCAGCATGCCGACGCCCTCGGACCAGCCGGTGCCGTCCGCCGTGGCGGCGAAGGACTTGCACCGCCCGTCGGAGGCGAGTCCGCCCTGGCGGGAGAACTCCTGGAACGCCGTCGGGGTGGCCATCACGGCCACGCCGCCGGCCAGCGCCAGGTCGCACTCGCCGCGCCGCAGCGCCGCCCCGGCGAGGTGCAGCGCCACCAGGGACGAGGAGCAGGCGGTGTCGACGGTGACGGCGGGGCCCTCCAGCCCGAGGGCGTACGCGACCCGGCCGGAGATGACGCTGTGCGCGGCGCCCGTCATCAGATAGCCCTCGACGCCCTCGGGTACCTCGGTCAGCCCCGTGCCGTAGCCGGAGGTGGAGGCGCCCACGAAGACGCCCGTACGGGTGCCCCGCAGCGACGCCGGGTCCACCCCGGCCCGCTCCAGCGCCTCCCAGGACGTCTCCAGGGTGAGCCGCTGCTGCGGGTCCATCGCGAGGGCCTCGCGGGGCGAGATCTCGAAGAACGCGGGGTCGAAGTCCGCCACGTCGTGGAGGAAGCCGCCCGCCGGCGGGTGCGTCCCCTCGGCCGGCTCGGGGATCTCCCAGCCCCGGTCGGTGGGGAACGGCGAGATGGCGTCCACGCCGTCGGCGACCAGCCGCCAGAACGCCTCCGGCCCGTCGACGCCCCCGGGGTAGCGGCAGGCCATGCCGACGATCGCGACGGGCTCGTCGGCGTCGACGACGACGGCCTGCGGGGCGTCGGCCGGGGCGGCGCCGGAGACCAGCTCGCGCAGGTGCGCGGCCAGCTCGGCGGGGGTCGGGTAGTCGAAGACCAGCGTGGTGGGCAGCCGCAGGCCGGTGGCCGCGTTCAGCCGCCCCCGGAAGTCCACGGCGGTCAGCGAGTCGAAACCGAGGTCCTTGAACGGGCGCCCGCGCAGCTCGTCGGGGGTGGCGTGGCCCAGCACCGCCGCGGTCTGCTCGTTGACCAGCCGCAGCAGCTCCCGCTCCTGCTCCGCCGCCGGGAGCGCCGCGAGGTGGCGCAGCGGCGCCGCGACCCCGTCCGCCGGCGCGGCGGCCTCCTCCTGCGCGACGAGCGCCCGCACCTGCGGCAGGTCGCCGAGGAACGGGCTGGGCCGGGCCACCGTGAACGCGGGGTGGAACCGGCTCCAGTCGACGTCGGCGACGGTCACGCAGGGCGTGGGCCGCCGCAGCGCCCGGTCGAGGGCGACGAGCGCCTTCTCCGGATCGACGGGCGGCAGGCCCATCCGGTTGAGCTGCTCGGTGGCGACGTTCTCGGCGGCCATGCCGTGCGCGCCGCCCCAGGCCGTCCAGGAGACGGCGGTGGCCGGCCGGCCCCGGTCGCGCCGGTTGACGGCCAAGGCGTCCAGCAGGGAGTTGCCGGCGCCGTACGCGCACTGCCCGGCGCTGCCCCACACGCCGGAGATGGAGGAGAACATGACGAACGCGGCGAGGTCGCGCTCGGCGAGGCAGGCGTCGAGGTGCAGGGCGCCGAGTACCTTGCCCGCGACGACGTGGGAGAACTCGTCGAGGGTGGTGTCGGTGATCGGGGTGAGCTGGTCGGTGCCGGCGGCGTGCACGACCGCCGTCAGGTCGGGCAGCGAGCCGACCAGGTCCGCCACGGACCGCCGGTCGGTGACGTCGCAGGTGGCGGCGGTGACCCGCCCGTCGGCGCCGTACCGGTCGAGCAGGTCCGCCACGGCGGGGGCGGCGGCGCCCCGGCGGCTGGCCAGGACCACCCGCCCGGCGCCCCGGTCGAGCAGCCAGCGGGTGACGTGGCCGCCGAGGGCGCCGGTGCCGCCGGTGACCAGGACGGCGCCGGACCACCAGTCACCGGCCGGGTTCTCGTCGGTCGGCGGCGGGGCCGGGGTGAGCCTCCGGGCCCAGGTGCCGCCGGGGCGCACGGCCACCTGGTCCTCGCCGCCGTGGCCGGCCAGCACGGCGGCGAGCCGCCGGGTGGTGGCGGCGTCGACGGTGGCCGGCACGTCGACCAGGCCGCCCCAGCGGTGCGGTTGCTCGACAGCCGCCGCGCGGCCGAGGCCCCAGACCTCGGTCTGCAGCGGGTGCGTGACCCGGTCGCCCGGGGCCGCCGCCACCGCGCCGCTGGTGACGCACCACAGCGGCGCCACCAGGTCCAGGTCGGTCATCGCCTGGACGAGGGCGAGGGTGCCGGCGGCGGCGAGGGTCACGCCGGGGTGCTCGGGCAGCAGCCGGTCCTGGCCGGCGACGACGGCGAGCACGCCGTCGACGGCGCGGCCGCCGGTCAGCACCCGGAGCCGGGCGGCGAGCGCCGCGCGGTCCAGATCCGCGGCGCCGACGCGCAGCACCAGCGGCTCGGCGTCGCCGAAGAGCCCGGCCAGGCCGTCGGCCCACGCCGGCGCGTCCTCGGCGGGCAGCACGACCAGCCAGCGGCCCGCCGGGGCGTCGCCGTCCCCGACCGGCACGGGCTGCCAGCTCACCTGGTACGACCAGCCGTCCACGAGGGAGCGTTCCCGCCGGGACCGGCGCCAGGAGGACAGTACGGGCAGGGCCGGCAGCAGCGCCCGCACCTGTTCGTCGTCGTCGCCCAGCTCGCCGCGCAGCGTGTCGACGTCCGCCCGCTCCAGGGCGGCCCAGAACTCGTCGTCGCCGTCGGCGGAGGCGGTGTCGGGGCCGGCGGGCGGCGGCTCGGGCCAGAAGCGCTGGCGGCGGAAGGCGTACCCGGGCAGCGGCACCCGCGCGGTCTCGGCGCCCGCGTACAGCCGGGTCCAGGCGACCTCCACCCCGCCGACGTGCAGCTCGGCGAGGGCGGTGAGCGCCGACGTGGGCTCGGGGCGGTCGCGGCGCAGCAGCGCCACGGCGGCGGTCTCGTCGTCGGCCAGGACGTCGCGGGCCAGCGCGGTGAGCACCCCGCTGGGGCCGACCTCCAGGAACGTACGCACGCCCAGGGCCCGCAGCTGCTCGACGCCGTCGGCGAAGCGGACCGCCTCCCGCACGTGCCGCACCCAGTACTCGGCGGTGCGGATCTCGTCGGCGTCGGCGACGGCGCCGGTCAGGTTCGACACGATCGGCAACGCCGGCGGTTGCAGCTCCAGCCGGCGCACCACGGCGGCGAACTCGGCGAGCATCGGTTCCATCAGCGGGCTGTGGAAGGCGTGGCTGACCCGCAGCGGCCTGGTACGTACGCCCTGGTCGGCCCAGCGGCGTTCGAGTTCCTCGACGACGGCTGCGGTGCCGGAGACGACGACGGCGGTGGGCCCGTTGACGGCGGCGACGGCGACGGCGTCCTCGACGCCGGCCAGGGCGGCTCGGACGGCGTCGGCGGGGAGCTGGACGGCCAGCATCGCGCCGCCGGCCGGCAGGGCCTGCATCAGCCGGCCCCGGGCGGCCACCAGCGTGGCGGCGTCGGGCAGCGACAGCACACCGGCCGCGTGCGCGGCGGAGAGCTCGCCGATCGAGTGGCCGAGCAGCGCGTCCGGGACGACCCCCCAGCTCTCCAGGAGCCGGAACAGCGCGACCTCGACGGCGAACAGGCCGGCCTGGGTGTAGAGGGTCTGGTTGAGCAGCCCGCCGGCCTCGTCGCCTTCGGGCGCGAAGAGCACCGGGGCGAGCGGGCGGGGCAGGTGCCGGTCCAGCTCGGCGCAGACCTCGGCCAGCGCCCGGTCGAAGACGGGGAACGCGGCGGCCAGCTCGCGGCCCATGCCGCTGCGCTGCGCGCCCTGGCCGGAGAAGAGGAACGCGAGCTTGCCGCCGCGCGGACCCGCACCGGTGACCAGGCCCGGGGCGTCGCCGCCCGCGGCCAGCGCGCGCAGGGCGGCGGTCAGGTCGGCGCGGTCGCCGGCGAGCAGCACGGCGCGGTGCTCGAGGCCGGCCCGGGTGCTCGCCGACGACCAGCCGACATCGGTCAGCCGCGGCTCGGGGCGCTCGTCGAGCCAGTCGGCCCAGCGGGTGGCCTGCGCGGTCAGGGACGCGGCGTCGCGGGCGGAGACCAGCACCGGGACCAGGCCGGCACCGTCGACCGGGGCGGTGACGGGCACGGTGACCGGGTCGGTCGCGGCGGCGGGGCCGTCCGGGGCGTCCGCCGGGGCCGGGTCGGCGGCGGGCGCCTCCTCGATGATCACGTGGGCGTTGGTGCCGCTCATGCCGAAGGAGGAGATGCCCGCGCGGCGGGGCTGTTCCCCGGCGGGCCACGGCTGCGGCTCGGTCACCAGCGACACCGCGCCGGCCGTCCAGTCCACGTTGGGCGTCGGCTCGTCGACGTGCAGGGTGGCGGGCACGGTGTCGTGCCGCAACGCCATCACCATCTTGATCACGCCGGCCACGCCGGCGGCGGCCTGGGTGTGGCCGATGTTCGACTTCACCGAGCCGAGCCAGAGCGGCCGGTCGGCCGGCCGGCCCTGCCCGTACGTCGACAGCAGCGCCTGCGCCTCGATCGGGTCGCCGAGGGTGGTGCCGGTGCCGTGCGCCTCCACCACGTCGACCTGCTCGGGCGCGAGCCGGGCGCTGGCCAGCGCCTGGAGCACGACCCGCTGCTGGGACGGGCCGTTGGGGGCGGTCAGACCGTTGCTCGCGCCGTCCTGATTGACCGCGCTGCCGCGTACGACCGCGAGGACGGGGTGGCCGTTGCGGCGGGCGTCGGAGAGCCGCTCGACGAGCAGAAGGCCGGCCCCCTCGCCCCAGGCGGTGCCGTCGGCGGCGGCCGCGAACGACTTGACCCGGCCGTCCATGGCCAGGCCACGCTGGCGGCTGAAGCCGATGAAGGCGGACGGGGTGGACATGACGGTGGCCCCACCGGCCAGTGCCAGGGTGCACTCGCCCTGCCGCAGCGCCTGGCAGGCCAGGTGCAGCGCGACCAGCGACGACGAGCAGGCGGTGTCGACGGTGACGGCGGGGCCCTCGATGCCGAGCGCGTACGAGATCCGGCCGGACACGACGCTGGCCGCGGTGCCGGTGAGGATGTAGCCCTCGGTGCCGGGCGGCGGCTGCTGGAGCAGCCCCACATAGTCCTGGCCGGTGGTGCTGGCGAACACCCCGACCTGGTGGCCGCGCAGCGTCGAGGGGTCGATGCCGGCGTGCTCGAACGCCTCCCACGACGTCTCCAGCAGCAGCCGCTGCTGGGGGTCCATGGCCAGCGCCTCACGCGGCGAGATGCCGAAGAACGCGGCGTCGAACTCGGTGGCGGAGTCGACGAAGCCGCCCTCGGCCACGTACGACGTGCCGGGGTGGTCGGGGTCCGGGTGGAACAGCCGTGCCAGGTCCCAGCCGCGGTCGGCGGGGAACGCGGAGCAGGCGTCGCGGCGGGAGTCGACGAGCTCCCACAGTTCCTCGGGCGAGGTCACCCCGCCCGGGAAGCGGCAGGCCATGCCGACGATGGCGATCGGCTCGCGGTTGGCAGCCTCAAGCTCGCCGAGCTTCCTCCGGGTCTGGTGAAGGTCCGCCGTCACCCATTTCAGGTACTCCCGGAGCGTATCTTCAGTCGCCATTGACGCCACCTCTTCGGGTCGGAGAGAAACAGCGACCCAATACCGTCCACGGACGCCACAAGCCGCGAAGATCCAAACCCATTCAGCCGACCACGAATTGCCAGACAAAATGGCGTTTCAGCCCACCACCAGGTCTTACGCGCCGGACGAAAGGTAATTGTCGCCGGACGGCGGTCACAACCCCTAGCGTGCCCCTACGGGTGCCCCTAGGTGGCGGGGGCGCAGGCTGGGCCGACCCGCCCCGCGAGCGGTGTGGCGCACCGCCCTCGCGGGGTGCCGCCGGGCGGGTGCGCGGACCCGCCCGGCCCAGCGTGTCACGACCGCCGACAACGGTCGTACGACACCATTCCTAGATCCCCGGCAAATTGCCGCCGGGGCCACCCAGCTCGCGGTGGATGAAATCGAAGATCTCGGCATCGGTGGCGTCGTCGAGGGTGTGCGTGGCCGATTTCTCCTCGACGGGACCACGGTCGTCGCCCCACCGGGCGACGAACGCCTGCAGCTGCACCAGCAGCTTCTGCCGGGTCAGCCGGTCCGGCGCGTCGGCCGCGAAGACACCGTCGAGCCGTTCCAGCTCGGCGAGCAGCGGGGCCGCCGCGGCGGCGCCGTCCTCCGCGAGCCGGTCGCGCAGGTGCCGGGCGAGGGCCGCCGGCGTGGGGTAGTCGAACACCACGGCGGCGGGCAGTTGGACGCCGGTGGCGGCGCGGAGCCGGTTGCGCAGCTCCACGGCCGTCATCGAGTCGAACCCGACCTCGCGGAACGCCCGGTCGGGCTCCAGCCCCGCGTCCCCGCCGTGGCCGAGCACGGTCGCCGCCAGGCCGCCCACGAGGTCGACGAGGACGCCTTCGCGTTCGGCGGGGCTCAGCGGCCGCAGCCGCTCCCGCAGCGCGGTCGCCGCCTCGTCGTCCGCCGGCTGGCGCTCGTCGTCGGCGGGCATCGCCGCGCCCGCCTCCGGGACCCCCGTCAGCAGCGGGCACGGCCGCATCGACGCGAACGTCGGCACGAACCGGTCCCAGCGCACGTCGGCGACGATCAGCCCCGCCTCCGCCCGCAGCGCCTGACCGAACGCCTCGAGGGCCAGCTCCGGGGGCAGCCCCGGCAGGCCCCGCCGACGCAGCTGCGCCTGCTCGGGCGACTCGGGGTCGTCGCTCCACGGGCCCCACGCCACGGCGGTGGCCGCCAGTCCCCCGTGCCGCCGGTTCGCCGCGAGCGCGTGCAGCAGCGCATCGCCGGCGGACTGGCCGGCCCGGCCGCCCGCGCCCCACACCCCCGTGGTCGAGGTGCACAGCACGAACGCGTCGAGCGGGCGGTGCGCCAGCTCGTCGGCGTACCTGGGGACGTCGCCGACGGTGGCGGCCAGGTCGGCGGCCAGGCCGGCGAGGGTCAGCTCGGCGAGCGGCACCGAGCCGGTCTCGGCCGGGACGTGCACGAGCGCGGTCACCGACCGTTCCTCGGCGGCGAGCTGCTCCATCAGGTCGCCGAGCTTGCCCGGGGCCGGCTCGGCCAGCGGGAGCACCTCGGCGCCGTGGCGTCCCAGCCAGTCGGTGGTGTGCCGGGCGAGGGCGCCGGTCCCGCCGGTGAGCAGGACGGTTCCGTTCGGCCGGTAGCCGTCGCCCGCCGCCGGCAGCCCGGTGTCGCGGACCAGCCGCCGGGTGTGCACGCCGGCCTCCCGGACGGCGAGCTGGTCCTCACCGTCCACGTTGACCAGCGCCCCGACCAGGGCCGCGTACGCCGCCTCGGCCGGGCCCGCCGGCAGGTCGACGACTCCGCCGACGTGCCGGGGGTGCTCCAGCGCGGCGACGAGGCCGAGGCCCCACGTGGTGGCCTGCGCCGGGTGCGCGACCGCTTCCCCGTCGACGGCGACGGCGCCGGTGGTGGCCAGCCACAGCGGTACGGCCGGGCTGGAGCGGCCGGTGTGCGCCTGCACCAGCAGCAGGTTCGCCGCCAGGCCGGTCGGCAGTGCGGTCTGCTCCGGGTGCGGCGCCTCGTCCAACGCCAGCAGAGACAGCAGTGCCGTCGGCTGGTGCTCGGCGGCGAG
This sequence comes from Micromonospora sp. AB353, assembly GCF_049538395.1. Lineage (NCBI taxonomy): Bacteria > Bacillati > Actinomycetota > Actinomycetes > Micromonosporales > Micromonosporaceae > Micromonospora > Micromonospora sp. AB353. Next base: position 16,449 of record NZ_JBMVFV010000094.1, read on the forward strand.
CCGGTCGAGGTCGGCGGCCAGACCGTCGCGGGTCGCGGTGGCCGGGTCGACGGTCAGCAGGTGCACCGCCGCGGCGCCGGCCGTGAGGGTGGCGAGCACCCGGTCGGTGACCTGGTGCGGCGGGGCCACCACCAGCCACGTGCCCGGGTCGGCGCCGGTCAGCGCCCGGCGTTCCCAGGTGACCCGGTACCGCCAGCCGGCCAGGGTGCCGTCGAGCTGCTGGCGACGCCGCCACGACTCCAGTTCCGGCAGCAGCTCGCGCATCGGCTGGTCCGGGTCGAGGCCGAGGCGGCCCAGGTCGCCGTCGGTGACGGCCCGCCAGAACGCGTCGTCGACCCGGTCGGCGGCCGGTGCCGGCAACGTGTCGAGGGTCGGCCAGTAGCGCTGCGGCCGGAACGCGTACGTCGGCAGCTCGGGCAGCAGGCGGGGATCCGGGCGGGGGCCGGCCAGCGCGGCGAGCACCGCCGCCCAGTCGACGTCCCGCCCGGTGCCGTCCACGACGGCCAGCGCGGCGAGCAGGGCGGCCGGCTCGTCGGCGCCGACGCGCAGCGCCGCCACGGCAGTGCCGTCCTCGTCGCCGGGCAGCAGGCCGGCGGCCATCGCCGTCAGCACCGCCTGCGGTCCGAGCTCCAGGAAGGTGTCCACGCCCGCGTCGCGCAGCGCGGCGATCCCGTCGGCGTACCGGACGGCCTCGCGGACGTGGCGCACCCAGTAGTCGGGCGTACGGATCTCGTCGGGCTCGGCGAGCCGCCCGGTCAGGTTCGACACGATCGGCAGCAACGGCGCGGCGAACGCCAGCCCGTCGAGGACGGCCCGGAACTCGGCCAGCATCGGCTCCATCAGCGGGCTGTGGAACGCGTGGCTGACCCGCAGCCGGCGGGTGCGCACCCCGCGTTCCCGCCAGAACCGCTCCAGCCCGTCGAGGGAGTCGACGGCCCCGGCGAGCACCACGGCGGTGGGGCCGTTGACGGCGGCGACGCCGACCCGGTCACCCAGCCCGGCCAGGGACTCGACGACGGCCGCCTCGTCGGCGGCGACGGCGAGCATCCCGCCCCCGGCGGGCAGGGCCTGCATGAGCCTTCCCCGGGCGGCCACCAGCGTGGCGGCGTCGGCGAGGGACAGCACGCCGGCGACGTGCGCGGCGGTGATCTCGCCGATGGAGTGCCCGGCGACGTGCCCGGGCACCACCCCGAACGACTCGACCAGCCGGAACAGGGCCACCTCCAGCGCGAACAGCCCCGCCTGGGTGAAGACCGTCTCGTCGAGCAGCGCCGCCTCGGCGCTGCCTTCGACCGCGAACAGCACCGGCTTCAGCGGCTGCGGCAGCTGGTGGTCCAGGGCCGCGCAGACCTCGTCGAGGGCCGCCGCGAAGACAGGGAACGTGTCGTACAGCTGGCGGCCGGCGCCGGGGCGCTGGGCGCCCTGGCCGGAGAACTGGACGGCGAGGCCGCCGGCGCGTCGCCGGGCGGTGACCACCGCTGGGTGCTCCTCCCCGGCGGCCAGGGCGCGCAGCGCGGCCAGCCGGGTCTCCCGGTCGGCGGCGATCACGGTGGCCCGCCGGCCGAGGTGGGCGCGGCCGTCGGCGAGCGCCCAGGCGACCAGGCCGGCCGGTTCGTCGCCGATCGTGACGCGGTCAGCCAGCCTCCCGGCCTGCTCGCGCAGGGCGGGCAGATCGGCGGCCGAGACCGGCCACGGCAGGGTCACGGCGCGGTGGTCGCGTCGGGCTTCGCCGTGCCCCGCGGTCACGTCGAACGCTGCGGTGTCGGCGGCGGCGACCGGCTGCGGGGCCTCCTCGATGATCACGTGGGCGTTGGTGCCGCTGATGCCGAACGAGGAGACGCCGGCCCGGCGGGGTCCGTCCGTGGCGGCCCACTGTCGTGCTTCGGTGAGCAGCGCCAGCGTGCCGGAGGACCAGTCGACGTGCGGGGTCGGCGCGTCGACGTGCAGGGTCTTCGGCAGCACCTCGTGTTGCAGGGCCAGCACCATCTTCATCAGGCTCGCCGCGCCCGCCGCGGCCTGGGTGTGGCCGATGTTCGACTTCACCGACCCGAGCCACAGCGGCCGCTCGGCGGTTCGGTCCCTGCCGTACGTGGCCAGCAGCGCCTGCGCCTCGATCGGGTCGCCGAGGGTGGTGCCGGTGCCGTGTGCCTCGACGACGTCCACGTCTGCGGGGGTCAGGCCGGCGTTGTCCAGCGCCTGCCGGATGACCCGCTGCTGGGCGGGCCCGTTCGGGGCCGTGAGGCCGTTGCTCGCGCCGTCCTGGTTCACGGCGCTGCCCCGTACGACGGCGAGGATCCGGTTGCCGTCGCGCTGGGCGTCGGAGAGCCGCTGGAGCAGCAGGACGCCGACGCCCTCGCCCCAGCCCGTGCCGTCGGCGGCCTCGGCGAACGCCTTGACCCGCCCGTCGGCCGCGAGGCCGCGCTGCCGGGAGAACTCCAGGAAGGCGCCCGGGGTCGACATCACCGTCACGCCGCCGGCGAGGGCGAGGTCGCACTCGCCGCTGCGCAGCGCCTGCGCGGCCAGGTGCAGCGCCACCAGCGACGACGAGCAGGCCGTGTCGACGGTGACCGCCGGGCCGTGCAGCCCGAACGAGTACGCCAGGCGGCCCGAGACCACCGACGCGCCGTTGCCGGTCGCCTGGTAGCCCTCCACCTGCGAGCGGGCGCCCAGCAGCAGCGTGGCGTAGTCCTGCCCGTTGGTGCCCATGAAGACGCCGGTGGCGGAGCCGCGTACCCGGTGCGGGTCGATGCCGGCGCGTTCGAAGACCTCCCAGGTGGTGTGCAGCAGCAGCCGCTGCTGCGGGTCCATGGCGAGGGCCTCGCGCGGGTTGATCCCGAAGAACGCGGCGTCGAAGCCGACGACGTCGTGGAGGAAGCCGCCGCTGCGGGTGTAGCTGGTGCCGACCCGCTCCGGGTCGCTGTCGAACAGGCCGTCGAGGTCCCAGCCCCGGTCGGTCGGCATCGGCGTGACCGCGTCCACCCCCTCGGCCAGCAGGCGCCACAGCTCCTGCGGCGACGACACGCCGCCCGGGAAGCGGCAGGCCATGGAGACGATCGCGATCGGCTCGTCGGCCGCCGGCCGGGCAGCGGCCACGCCGCCGGTGACCGGGCCGCCGTCCGCGCCGATGACGATTTCGGTACGCAGGAAGCGGGCCAGTTCCGCCGCCGACGGGTGGTCGAAGACCACTGTCGACGGCAGGGTCAGGCCGGTGACCCGGCCCAGCCGGTCCCGCAGTTGCACGGCGGCGAGGGAGTCGAAGCCCAGCTCCCGGAACGCCCGGCCGGCTGGCACCTGGTCGGTGGTGGGGTGGCCGAGCACGGCCGCCGCCTCCGCGCGGACGAGGTCGGCCAGCAGCGCCTCCTGGCCGGTCGCCGGCAGCGTGGCGAGCCGGTTGCGCAGCCCGTCGGTGGCGGCGGCGCTCTCCGGCCGCTGCGGCTCTTCGGCGACGGCGGGGGCGACCCGGTCGAAGAGGTGGCTCGGCCGTGCGGCGGTGAACGCCGTGACGAATCGGGACCAGTCGACGTCCACGATCACCGGGGCCGCCTCGGGGGCGTTCACCCAGCGGCCGAGCGCCGCGACGGCGGCGTCGGGCGCGAGCGGGCTGAACCCGCGGCGGCGCAGGCCGTCGGCGGTCTCCCCGGCGGCCATGCCGTCCTCCGCCCACGGCCCGTACGCCAGCGCGGTGGCGGGCAAGCCCTTCGCCCGGCGGGCTGCGACGAGGGTGTCGAGCAGGGCGTTGCCGGCCGCGTAGCCGGCCTGCCCGCCGCCGCCCCAGACACCGGCGACCGAGGAGAAGACCACGAACGCGTCGAGGTCGCGACCCCGGCAGGCGGCGTCGAGGTGCAGGGCGCCGAGCACCTTGCCGGCCAGGGTCTCCGACAGCTCGCCGTCGGTCACCTCGTACGCCGGGGTGCTGCCGCCGGACGCC
>NZ_JBMVFV010000095.1:0-19881 GCF_049538395.1 Micromonospora sp. AB353
CACCGCCACCGCCACCGCCACCGCCTCCGCCGTCCCGGAGCCGGGTACCGCAGCAGGCCGGTGACCGCCTACCGGCGCTCCGCCCCCCGGCCGAGCCCGAGCCGGCGCTCCCGCCTCCCCCGCCGATCCCCGCGCCCGCTCCCGCCGACCACCGGGACCCGGATGTCACTCCGGCGGAGCCGATCGCGACCGGCGCGGCACCGTCGCGTGAGGTCGGCCGTCCGGCGCACCGCGAGGTGACACCGCCCCGGCAACGCACGCCGGAACGCCGCAACCGGCCGACGAAGCCGGTCCGGGTCCGCGCCCCGAAGATCAAGTTCGGTGACCGGGATCCGTCGGTCGAGCTGGCCATCACCGAGATCGCCGGCCACCTCACCTTCACCCCGAACACCGTCACCGCCTGGTACTGGCTACCCGAGGTGCGATGGGCGTTCCGGCCGGACGCCGAACGCGAGGCGCTGCTCTCGGCGATCTCCGAGCAGTACGCCGGACTCGCCGGGTTCCGGCTGCACCTGCGCCGCACCACCCGGCCCTTCCCGGCCGACGAGTGGGCCCGCACCATCGACGCGCACACCGCCGCCCCGCTGCCCGACGTACCGGGCACCACCGGCTGGGCCGACCACCTGGTCGCCGCCCAGCGGCACCTGATGGCGGTCAACCACGCCGAGGGCCAGACCTACCTCGGTGTCACCTTCGCCCGCCGGTCGCTCGGCGACTCGCTCACCGAACGACTCCTGCGCACGTTCGGCCGGGGCACCGCCGACGGCGAGCGGCGCCGGCTGAGCCGTACCGTCGAGCAGTTCGACGAGGTCCTCGGCGCGTTCGGCATGCGCGGGCGCCGGGTCACCGCACCCGAACTGGAATGGCTGCTCTACCGCTCGGTGGCACTGTGCATGGCGCCACCCGGCGTCCTGTCCCCGATCACCGACGGCCGGTGGGAACGCGGCGACCTGCTGGCCCTCACCGAGCAGGTCGAGCGCTACCGCACCCCGTACGGCTCGACGGTGAAGCTGGTCAACCGGATGACCGGCGAGGAACGCCACGTCGCCGTGCTCGCGGTCGGCCGGATGGAGCCGCTGGAGATCCCCGAGCGGCACGAGCCCTGGCTGCACTTCCACGAGCGGCTCCCCTGGCCGATGGAGCTGTCCACCCGGGTCGACATCCTCGGCCCCAACGACTCCTTCCGGAACCTCGAACACCGGCTCCGGATGATCCGCTCCCAGCAGCTCGACTACGCCGAGCACGGCATCGACGCGCCGCCCGAACTGGAACGGCTGGCCAAGCGCGCCCTGGTGATCGGCGACGAGATGACCACCGGCCTGCCCGTCGACTCGGCCCGGGCACACGGCTGGCACCGGATCGCGGTCGGCGGCCGTACCCGGGAGGAGTGCCTGGAACGGGCCCGGCGGCTCATCCAGCTCTACTCCCGCGAGCTGCGGATCTCGCTCCAGCACCCGAAGAACCAGGACTGGCTGGCCCGCGAGTTCATCCCCGGTGAGCCGATCGCCAACACCGGCTACGTCCGGCGGATGCCGGTCAACCTGCTCGCCGCCGCGCTGCCGCAGGCCGCGTCCACAGTCGGCGACCGGCGCGGCGACCTGATCGGGCGCACCGCCGGCACCTGCCGCCGGCCGGTCTTCCTCGACCTGCACTTCCCGATGGAGGTACGCGAACGCTCCGGCCTCGCCGTCTTCGTCGCCGAACCGGGCGGCGGCAAGTCCACGCTGCTCGGCGCGCTCGGCTACCTGGCCGCGCGCCGTGGCGTACAGGTGACGCTGCTCGACCCGTCCGGCCCGCTGGCCCGGCTCTGCGCCATGCCCGAGCTGGCGCCGTACTCGCGGGTGCTCAACCTGACCGGCTCGGAACAGGGCACGCTGGCGCCGTACGCGCTGATCCCGACGCCGCTGCGCAGCGAGTTCGGCGCCGGCCCGGCAGGCGACCGCGAGTTCGAGATCGCCGTGTCGAACGCCCGCGCCGAGCGCCGGATGCTGGTGCAGGACATCTGCATGATGCTGGTGCCGCCGCAGGTGGCCCGGGAGGCGTCCACGGCCACGCTGTTCCGGCACGCCGTACGCCAGGTGCCCGCCGAGGAGACCTCCACGCTCGACGACGTGGTGACCTGCCTGCAGGGGCTCGACGACGACGCCGGGCGCGAACTGGCACACCTGCTGCTCGACACCGCCGAGATGCCGCTGGCCATGCTCTTCTTCGGCCGGCCGCCCGAGGGCCTGCTCGGCGCCGACGCCGCGCTCACCGTCATCACCATGGCCGGTCTGCGGCTCCCCGACCTCAAGATCGAGCGGGAGTACTGGTCGGCCGAGGAGGCGCTCGCGCTGCCGATGCTGCACACCGCGCACCGGCTCGCCGTCCGCCGCTGCTACGGCGGCTCGATGTCCTCCCGGAAGCTGGTCGGCCTCGACGAGGCGCACTTCATGGAGGGCTGGCGGTCCGGGCGCTCGTTCCTGGTCCGGCTCGCCCGCGACTCCCGCAAGTGGAACCTCGCCGCGCTCGTCGCCTCGCAGAACCCGAAGGACATCCTCGGCCTCGACGTGCAGAACCTCGTCTCCACCGTCTTCGTCGGCCGGATCGCCGAGGACAGCGAGATCGCCTCCGAGGCGCTGCGCCTGCTGCGGGTGCCTGTCGACGACGGTTACGAGGCCACACTCGCCTCGCTCTCCCAGGCGGACAGCGGATCGGCCAACCGGCTCGGCTTCCGCGAGTTCGTCATGCGCGACGTCGACGGGCGCGTGCAGAAGGTCCGGGTCGACGTGTCGTACGTCGACGGGCTGCTGGAGCACCTGGACACCACCCCCGCCGCGGTCGCCCAGGCCGCCGGGATACTGCCGACCGTCCTGGCTGATCTGGAGGCGTGACATGGCGAGGGCCCGGGCACGGATCGCGGCGCTCCTCCTCGCGCTCGGCGTACTCGCCGGGGCCACGATCTCCTGGCCGGTGATCGGGGCGGCCACACCCGCGTACGCCGCCGCGCCGGTCGCCGAGGCGCGCGCCGAGCTGTGCAGCACCAAGGAGTGGCAGGCCGACTTCCGGTCCTGCGTCGGCAAGCTCAAGGCGGTCAGCGAGGACCAGGTCGAGTGCCGCAACGCGCCGGTGCCCGCCGCGCCGGACTCGGGCCTGGCCGGCTGGTTCGCGTCCCGGCCCGACTCGGCGAAGGAGCCCGGCCCGAAGGGCCTCTACAGCGACTACGGGTACGCGGGATACAGCTACAACACGTACGACGTGGACGGCGGCTGTGCCTCCTCGGTACTGCATCCGGACTACCGCTTCACGACGATGGTCGCCAACGGCGAGTTCATGTTCGCCAACGCGGTGATCGGCGCCTCGAACGCGCTGCGCGAGCGCGCCTGGGACCCGCGCACGATGTGGAGCTGGGCCGACCCGCTGGTGGAGCAGGCCACGAAGGCCGTCTACCAGAAGGTGTTCAGCGTCTTCGGCATCATCACCGTCTGCGTGGTCGGCCTCTACCTGCTCTGGCGGTCCCGCCAGTCGGACATGAGCAACGCGATGACCACCGCGGGCTGGGCGCTGCTGGTGATGGTGGCGGTGACCGCGCTGGCCGCGTGGCCGGTCAAGTCCGCGAACATCGCCGACAACACGCTGATCAGCACACTGGGCGTGGTGCACGACGCGGTCGGCCCCTCCTCGAAGACCGTCCCGCCGGACAAGTGCGCGCTGCCGAACCCGAGCGCCTGTGTCGACAAGCGGCCACCCGCCGTGCGCGCCAGCGACACGGCGACCGAGACGATGCTCTACCGGAACTGGCTGCGCGGGGTGCTCGGCTCGGCGGACAGCGAGACCGCGAAGAAGTACGGCCCGGCCCTATACGACGCCAAGTCCTTGACCTGGGGCGAGGCGGAGGCTATCCGGTCCAAGCCCGCCACCCGCGACGTGGTCATCAAGGCCAAGCAGCAGCAGTGGGCCAAGGTCGCCGAGCAGATCAAGACCGAGGACCCGGAGGCGTACGAGTACCTCCAGGGCACGCGGGACATGGACCGGATCGGTGCCGGATTCATCGCGGTGCTGGCCTCGGTGTTGTTCGCGATGTTCGACCTCACCGCGTCGCTGCTGGTGCTGCTCGGCTTCCTGATCTTCCGCTGGGCGGTGATCGCCGCGCCGATCCTCGGCACCGTCGGCTTGATGCGCCCGGCCAGCGCCGGGCTCCGGCGGCTGGCGAACGCGGTGGTCGCCGCCGTCTTCAACATCGCCATCTTCGGCACCGGCGCGGCCATCTACCTCTTCGCCGTCGACCTGATCATGAACACCGCCACGCTGCCCGGCTGGCTCCAGGTGGTCCTGGTCTGGCTCTGCGGGGTGGTCGGCTGGTTGCTGCTGCGGCCGTACCGCCGGATCACCCAGCTCGGCGGCAAGGACAGCAGCGAGGCGGTCAGCTCGGCCGGCTCCTGGCACCGCCGGTTCTTCCGGGACATGCGGATCGCCGCGCGGCTGGACGTGGCCGAGCCCGGCGGCACCAACGAGCCGGCGATCGGCAAGCGCCGCACCGTCATGGCCGACCAGCGCAGTCTCCGGCCGGAGGCCCGGCACGAGGATCCGGCGCACAGCGCCACACCCGCCGAGCGGGAACGGCCGGACGGGCGGGAACGGCCGGAGGAGGCGCCCGCAAGCGGACGGCCCGGTGGGCGTCCCGGCGACACTCCCCGCCCCCGGCGCGCACCGTCGACCTGGACCGAGCCGGACGTGCCGGAGGAGGCGCCCTCATACGCCGTCTACCGGCCGGACTCGGCGGGCCGCGGCACCGCACCGGCCCGGCCGGCGCCGCGCATCCGCTCCGAGGCCCGGTGAGTCCGGTGCGACGCGCCCTGGAATTCCTCTTCACCCGGGTCCTCCGGTCCCGGATCGGTGTCGCCCTCATGATCGCCGTGCTGGTCTTCGGGGTGATCGGCGCGGCCCGCCTCGTCGCCGGCCCCGGTGATCCGGGCCTCGGCCTGACCAGCCGTCCCACCCAGCCGATCAGCACCACGGACCCGGAGGCCGGTGACGACGGCGTGCTCGCCGGCCCGCCGACTGCGGTCGCCCCGAAGACCCGGCCGGGCGAGGACACGCCGGAGCAGGTCGCCGGCCGGTTCACCACCGCGTGGCTGAGCGGCCCGGGCAGCAGCGGCGACGCGTGGCAGGCCCGCCTGCGGCCGCTCTCCACACCGGCGCTGACCGAGAAGATGACTGATGCCGACCCGGAGACAGTGCCCGCACGGAGGACCACCGGCTCCCCGACGCTCCGGCCCCGTACCGAGTCCTTCGTGGAGGCGGTGGTTCCGCTGGACAACGGCACGCTCCGGCTCGAACTCGTCGCACCGGACGGACCCTGGCTGGTGGACGCAATCGACTGGGAGCGGTCGTGACCGCCGGCCCGGCCGTGGCCGGACAGGTCCGCCGGAAGCTGCGCCTCGGCGTGGTCGCCACCGCCGTCACGAGCGTGCTCGCCCTGCTCTGCTGCGTCGGCGGCGCCGGCGCCTTCCTCCTCACCGAACTCGGCGGCGACGAAGACGACCCGAAGCTCGCGGCCCTGAACTGCGACCCCACATACCAGGTAAACCTGACCGGCGACATGCCGCGCTTCGCCGAGTACGGCGAGCGCCAGCTGCGCAACGCCGCGGTCATCATCAAGGTCGGCCAGGACATGAAGCTCCCCGCGCGCGGCTGGGTGATCGCGCTGGCCACCGCGATGCAGGAATCAGCGCTGCGCAACCTCGCCAACAGCACGGTGCCGGCGTCGCTCGCGCTGCCGCACGAGGGGGTCGGCGCCGACCACGACTCGCTGGGCCTGTTCCAGCAGCGGCCCGGGTGGGGCAGCGTCGAGCAGCGGATGACGCCCTCGTACGCGGCCCGCAAGTTCTACCAGAAGATGGAGAAGGTGCCGAACTGGCAGCAGCGCCCGCTCACTGTGGTCGCCCAGAAAGTCCAGGTCAGCGCCTACCCCGACGCCTACGCCAAGCACGAGGAACTGGCCGGAGCCATCGTCGACGCGCTGGCCGGCGGCGCCGCCCGGACCGTGGAGATCGCCGGCAAGGCGGTGTGCGACGCCGCGGCCGGAGACCGGATCGCCGCCTCCGGCTGGACCGCGCCGCTGCCCGGCGGTGTGGTCTCCGGTTTCCGCACCACGGCCCGCCCCAGCCACCAGGGCGTGGACCTGGCCGCCTCGAAGGGCACGCCGATCCACGCCGCCTCGGCGGGCCGGGTGCTGGTCGCCCGCTGCGACCCCGACCGCTCCGGGCGGCGGGACTGCGACCGGGACGGCTGGCCGAACAAGGGCGGCTGCGGATGGTTCGTGGACATCCTGCACGCCGGCGGATTCATCACCCGCTACTGCCACATGGTCGAGCGACCCCGCGTGGTGCCGGGTCAGGCGGTCGAGGCGGGCGAGGTCATCGGGATCTCCGGCAGCAGCGGCAACTCGTCCGGCCCGCACCTGCACTTCGAGGTGCATCGCAACGGCGACCGGTCCAGCAACGGGGCGGAGAACCCGGTGCCCTTCATGCGCAAGCGGGGCGCGCCCCTCGGCGAGACCGGGTGAGGCCGGGCGGATGAGCAACCCCCTGCCCGACCCGTTCGCCGACCGGCCCGACTGGGCGCCGCTGCCGCCCCGGCCGGTGGAGACCGTGCCCGCGACCGGCGGCACCGAGTTGCGCGGCCGCCGCGTGCTCGTCGGCCTGCCCGGCCTCGGCTGGCGTGGCGACCTGCGGGCCGACGAGCGGGTGGTGCAGGGCAGCCGCACCTACGTACCGGTGATCCCGGAACACGAGTGGTACCGGGCCGAGGCCGAGCAGGTGGAGGTGTTCGCCCCGCTGGTGCCTGTGGAACGGGTCTGGGTGGAGACCATCGGTGAGCGGCGCGCGGCGACAGCGGCGAGCGGCCCGGGTCTCCGGCTGGTCTCGCTGGACGTGCCGGAACGCCGGCCACCCACACCGGTGTTCGAGGCCGACGCGGTGACCGGGCGGCGCGTGGTGCACGTGGACAACGGCGTGGAACGGCGCGACCTGCGTGCCGTCACCGAGACCTACTCCGGCGCGGACGGCGACATCTGCGTGCGGGTGGCCCCGGAACTGGAGTGGTACCGGTGGGCCTGGCGCGGCCAGGCACCGACCACGTTGGAGGTGCCGGTACACCTGCTCTGGCTGGAGTAGCCGGGAGTCAGTCGGCGCGCTGCGCCGAGCAGACGCCCCAGCCGTCTTGGTTCCTCGTCTCGAAAACCCAATTCTGGCGATCACTCTGGCGAATCTCATCCACAACTGCGGAGATCACCAGATCCACCCGCACCTGCGCCTTGTTCCCCGCCTGCTCGACGCTGAGGTTCTCCCAGCTCACGGAGATCGTCGTGTTGAACCGTTGCTCCCGTGCGACGAGGTCATCACGGAGTGATCGCAGATCATCAAGGTCGACATCGTTGCGGCACTCGAATTCCGCGGCCTTGACGTCATTGCGTTGGTCGACTGAGTACTGGATGTAACTTGCGACGACAACCTCGGGAGAGCCACGGTCCGGGGCGGTTGCGCGGTCGTACAGCACGAACCCGACCACCCCGCCGACGGTGCACAGCACCGCCAGCACCCCCGCGACGACAGCGAGCACTGTGCGCACCGGGCGCTTGGGGCGTACCGGGGCGGGAGCGGGGGCGGGAGGCGCCAACTGGTCCGGCGGGGTTCGCTGCGCCGGTACTCGGGACACCTGGGAACCGGCGGGGGGCTGCACTGATTCCACCTCCTGAGGCTATCGGCTGCGCCGCGCGTACCCAATGGCTGGAAGCGGCGGATCGTGGCGAACCGCCGGGCGGACGCCGACCGGCGGTGGGGTGAGGCTGCTCACCGCCGACCAGCTCACCGCGCCGACCGACATCCCGGTGGACGGCCGCCGCCTGGGTTACGGTCACACCTCGGGGAGGACATGTCGGCCTCGGAAAGAGAGGTGGACGCGGTGGCGACTCCGAAGGCGCGCGCCGGCCGGGCCGCCGCGCTGCACCGCCGGGCCGAGGCCGCCGCGACGGCGGCGGCGGGCATCCTCGACGAGATCCGGCCCGCGCCGGCCGACCACCACCGGCAGTACGAGCTGGCCGAGCGCCTGCGGGCGGCAGCAGACGTGGCGGCGCCCGGCTGGGCAGGCGGCCCGCTGGAATCGCTGAGCGCGACGACGCCTCCCGGTGACGGCCTGCCGCCGCTGGTCCGGGTGGGTGTCGCCGCGCCGCTCGACGACGCCCGCTTCCCCGCGCTGGTGCCGCTGCTCGGCAGCGGTCACCTGAGCCTCGACGCCGACGCCTCGGACGCCCGGGTGGCCGGGCTGCTCCGCGCGCTGCTGCTGCGCGTGTTCGCCGCCACGCCGGCAGGGGCGCTGCTGGCGCGCGCGGTGGACGGCGGTTCCGGTGACACCTTCGCCGGGTACGCGCCGCTCGCCGACGCCGGCCTGCTGCCCCCGCCCGCCACCGACCTCGCCGGGATGCGTGCGGTGCTGGCCGAGGCGGAGCAGTGGGTAGCGGCCGGGACGGCCCGGCAGCGCGGGCACGACCGGACGCTGCTGCTCCTGGTCGCCGCGCTGCCCGAGGGTACGACCACCGCCGACCTGGACCGGCTCGCCGGACTGGCCGAGGGCGGGCCGCGCGCCGGGCTGCATCTGGTGCTCGCCGGCTGGCCGGACGGCAGCCCGCTGCCACGCGCCACGGCGGTCACTGTTCGCACCGCGTACGCGCTGGTCGGTGACCCGCCCGGCGCCGGCTTCAGCAGTCCGGGCGCCGAGCCGCCGGGCGGGTTGAACTCGCCCGTGTTCCTCGACGAGGATCCGCCCGCCGACCTGGTCGCCGCGGTGTGTGCGCGGCTGGCCCGGCAGATCGAGGACGGCTCCCGCCTGTCCCTGCGTGACCTGCTGCCGGCGGACGGTTTCTGGACGGCCGGCTCGGCCGACGGACTGAGCACCACTGTGGGTGACGCCGCCGGGCGGCCGGTCAGCCTGGGTTTCACCGAGCTGACGCCGCACTGGCTGGTCAGCGGCCGGGGTCAGGCGGGCCGGTCGGCGTTCCTGACCGACGCGTTGTTCGGGCTCGCCGCCCGGTACGGTCCGGACGAGCTGGCGCTCTACCTGGCCGACCTGGCCGACGGCGAGTCGTTCGTGGAGTTCCTCCAGACCGAGCGGGACCGCTCCTGGGTGCCGCAGGTGCGTGCCGCCGGGATGGCCGCCGACCGGGAGTACGTGGCCGACCTGTTCGGTGAGCTGGAGGCGGAGCTGCGCCGCCGCGAGGAGGCGTCCCGGCGGGCCGGTGGGCAGCGCTACGCCGAGCTGCGCCAGCACCAGCCGCTCCCCCGGATCGTCTGCGTCGTCGACAACTTCCCGCTGGCGGTGCGCGAGCGGGACCGGCTCGCCGCCGACCTGCTGGCCCGGCTGGACGCGCTCGCCCGCGCCGGCCGGTCGTACGGGATCCACCTGGTGCTGGCCGGCGAGGGCGACCTGGGCATCGGCGGTCCGCGTGACCCGCTGCTCGGCCGGTTCCCGGTGCGGGTGGCGCTGCCCGGCGGGTCGGCGGTGCTGGAACCGGCGAACGACTCGGCGGCCGGGCTGCCGGTGGGCAGCGCGGTGGTGAACACGGCGGGTGGTCTGGGCGGTCCGCGCGGCGCGACCCGGGGGCACGAGCGGATGATCCGCTTCCCTGATCCGTACGAGGATCCCGAGGTCCTGACCGACCTGCGGCGACGGCTCTGGGAGGCACGCGGCGAGTCGGCGACACCGCCCGTGGTCTTCGCCGGGTACGCCCGCCCGCTGCTCGACAACGACCCCCGGCATCGGGCCGCGCTGGCCGGGCGGACCCACGCGCCCGCCGCGTTGCTAGGCCGTGCGGTGGACGTGCGGCGGTCCACGGTGACGGTGCCGCTGGGGCCGGGCGCGGGACGGAACCTGGCCGTCCTGGGGCGGGACGAGGAGGCCGAGCGCCTGCTGGTGACAGCGGTACGCAGCGCGGCGGCGGCGCATCCGGGCGCGGCCCGGTTCGTGCTGGCGCCGCTGGCGAACGGATCTGCCGAGCCGGCCGGGGTGCTCGCCGCCGAGCTGGCCGGACGGCACCGGGTGGAGACCGTCGACGCGGCCGGGCTGCGGACCGCCATGGAGTCGGGCGAGCCGGGTTATCTCGTCGTGTTCGGGCTGGACGTGCCGGACGCCACCGAACTGCCGCCGGACCTGCTGCGGACGCTGCTGCTGGAGGGCCCGCCCGCCGGGCGGCACCTGCTCGGCTGGTGGCGGACACCGGCACCGCTGGCCGGACTGCTCGGTCCGGAGGGCGAGGTGGACAAGCTCACCGCCGTGGCGGTCACCGACGTGCCGGGCGGCCGGCTGGAGCAGCTCTTCGACCGCCCGGTCTGGTGGCGGCCCCGCCCCTGTCGCGCGGTGCTCTGGGACGGCCCGGACGAGCAGGGCACGGTCTTCGTGCCGTTCGGCACGGCCGACGTGGCGACCGCGCGGGTCGAGCCGGACCCGCGGGCGGCGGAGCGCACCGGGGAGGGGGCCGCATGAGCGAGACCGGCACGACCGTACCGGGGCCCCGCGCGGGTGGGCCGACCACAGTGGCGGACCCCGCCGAGTCGGCCTGGGCGGAGTACGTCGCCGCCGCGCGGGCGCTCGACGGCGTACGCCGGGCGGCGGCCACCGCCGCCGGGGAGCAGGCGCGGTCGGTGGCCGCGGCCCGCGAGGAGCTGACAGCGGTACGGGAACGGCTGGCGCCGCAGCAGTCCCGGCTGCGTGAGCTGGGCGTACCGGCGATGTCGCTGGTCCCGACGCCGCCGGAGGTGACCGAGGCGGCCCGGTCGATGGCGGGCGGGCCGTCGGCGGTGCTGGCGGCGCTGCGCGCGGCCGGGGACTGGGCGGACGCGGCGGACGACACTCTGAGCGCGCGCGGCCTGCCGCGGCTGGCCCGGTGGCCGGCCCGGCCCCGCAACCTGCTGGTGTACGGGCCGCTGGCGCTCGTCGTGCCGCTGCTCCAGTTGCTGCTGTACGCGGTCGCCGGCCCGGGGCCGGTGACGGTGCTGGCGCTGCTCGTGGGGCTGCCGCTGCCGGCTGTCGCGTTCATGCTGGGCTGGCTCGCGGTGGGACGCGTCTTCCGCCCGCGGCCCACCGACCGGGTGGACCGGACGCCCCGCTTCGGCGCCCTGGTCTGCCTGGTCCCGGCGGTGCTCACCGCCGCCGGTCTGCTGCTCGCCATGCTGTCCGACTGACGACGGCCGCGCCTCCCGGGCGGGAGTACGCGGCCGTCGGTGCCGGTCGGAGGTCAGCGGGCCATGATCAGTGCCATCGCCTCGGCCCGCGACTTCGCGTCGTTCTGCAGTCCGCCGCGCACGGCGGAGGTGATGGTCTTCGCGCCCGACTTCTGGATGCCGCGCATCGCCATGCACATGTGCTCGCACTCCAGCACCACGATCACGCCGCGCGGGGCGAGGCTGGACATCAGCAGGTCGGCGATCTGCGAGGTGAGCCGCTCCTGCACCTGCGGCCGGCGGGCGAACACCTCGACCAGCCGGGCCAGCTTCGACAGGCCCGTGATCCGGCCGTCCGGGCCGGGGATGTAACCGATGTGGGCGCTGCCCCGGAACGGCAGCAGGTGGTGCTCGCAGAGGCTCATCACGTCGATGTCCCGGACGAGCACCAGTTCCTCGTGGTTGGCCTCGAACGTGGTGCGGAGCACCTGGGCCGGGTCGACACGCAGGCCGGCGAAGAGTTCGGCGTACGCCCGGGCGACCCGGGCCGGCGTCTGCTGGAGGCCGTCGCGGTCCGGGTCCTCGCCGACCGCGATGAGGATCTCGCGGACCGCCTTCTCGATCCGGGCGAGGTCGACGCTGTCCTCCACCGGGCCACCGGTGAGCTTGCCGCTGATCAGGCGTGCGGCCACGTAGTCGAGCGCGTCGTCGCCGTCGGGCTCGGTCGCGGAGACGGCCGACTCCCTGTGGTGGGAGCCGGCCGTCGTCGGATCGCTGTTCAGTGCGTACCGTCCGAGTTGTTGCTGGAACCACCGATCGAGGCGGCGGCGTCGGCGCGGGCCTGCGCGGCCAGCGCCTCCTTCTCGGCCGGGGTGAGCACCGGCGGCTCGGTGGAGGGCTGACGCTTGCCGAAGCCGTGGTACGGCGCCATCGGCGGGCGCTTGACCACGCGCGCGCAGATCCGGGCCATGTCGGCGGTGGAGAGCGTCTCCTTCTCCATCAGCTCCAGGACCATGTTGTCCAGGACGTCCCGGTATTCCACCAGGATCTCCCAGGCCTCGTCGTGGGCCAGCTCGATCAGCGCGCGCATCTCGCCGTCGATCTCGGCGGCCACCGCGTCGGAGTAGTCCCGCTCGTGGCCCATGTTGCGGCCGAGGAACGGCTCGTCGCCGCTGGTGCCGTACTTGATCGCACCGAGCTTGGAGCTCATGCCGTACTGCGTGATCATCGCGCGGGCCAGCTGCGTGGCCTTCTCGATGTCGTTGCCGGCACCGGTGGTCGGCTCGTGGAAGACCAGCTCCTCGGCAGCCCGGCCACCCAGCGCGTACGCCAGGGTGTCGATCATCTCGGCCCGGGTCTGGGTGTACTTGTCCTCCGTGGGGAGCACGAGCGTGTGACCCAGCGAACGACCCCGGGACAGGATGGTCACCTTGTGCACCGGCGCGGCGTGCGGCAGCGCCCAGGCGACAAGCGCGTGCCCACCCTCGTGGTACGCGGTGATCTTCTTCTCCTGGTCGCTCATCACCCGGGTCCGGCGCTGCGGGCCGGCGATCACCCGGTCGATCGACTCCTCCAGGGAGTCGTTGGTGATCGCCCGCTGCTCCTTACGAGCGGTGAGCAGCGCAGCCTCGTTGATCACGTTGGCCAGGTCGGCGCCGCTGAAGCCCGGGGTACGCCGGGCGACCGCGTCGAGGTCGACGTCGGGCGTGAACGGCTTGCCCTTGGCGTGCACCCGCAGGATGGCCTTGCGGCCCTCCATGTCGGGGGCGTCGACAGGGATCTGCCGATCGAACCGGCCCGGGCGCAGCAGCGCCGGGTCGAGGATGTCCGGCCGGTTGGTGGCGGCGATCAGGATGACCCCGCCCTTGGTGTCGAAGCCGTCCATCTCGACAAGCAGCTGGTTGAGCGTCTGCTCCCGCTCGTCGTGACCGCCGCCCATGCCGGCGCCACGGTGGCGGCCGACCGCGTCGATCTCGTCGACGAAGACGATCGCCGGGGCGTTCGACTTGGCCTGCTCGAACAGGTCGCGGACGCGGCTGGCGCCGACACCGACGAACATCTCGACGAAGTCGGAGCCGGAGATGGAGTAGAAGGGCACCCCGGCTTCGCCGGCGACCGCGCGGGCCAGCAGCGTCTTACCGGTACCGGGCGGGCCGAACAGCAGCACGCCCTTCGGGATCTTGGCGCCCAGGGCCTGGTATTTCGCCGGGTTCTGCAGGAAGTCCTTGATCTCGTGCAGTTCCTCGACGGCCTCGTCCGCACCCGCGACATCAGCGAAGGTGGTCTTCGGCGTGTCCTTGGTGATCATCTTCGCCTTGGACTTGCCGAAGTTGAGCACCCGGGAGCCGCCGCCCTGCATCTGCGACATGAAGAACAGCAGCAGAAGCACGAGCAGCGCGATGGGAAGCAGGTTGACCAGCAGGCTGACCCAGATGCTGTCCGACGACACCTTGGTGTCGACCGGGCCGGTGATGCGGTCCGCCGCCTCGGCCTCGCGCACCTGGTTCCAGACCTGGCCGCCGACCTCGTACGGGAACTGCGCCTCGATCTTGTCAGTGGTGGTGTCGCCGTCGAACTTGGCCTTGTCCTTCAGGTCGAGCTGGAGCGTCTGCTCCTTGTCCTGGAAGACGACCTTCTCGATGCCACCCTTGTTGAGCTGGTCGAGCGCGACGGACGTGTCCACCCGGTGGTAGCTGGGACCAGCGGTGAACAGTTGACTGAGCACAACGGCGCCGAGGATGACCAGGATGATCCAGACCACCGGTCGGCGGAAGAAACGCGTACGTTCCATGCTGTAGTCGGGTGCCGAGGCGCCCGCATCCTCCTGATCGACGTCCTGACCGTCTGAATGGTGTCGCCGCCTTGAGCGGCGGCCGGGGCCGCCGTGCGGGCCGGCCCGACCCCCGGGGCACGCAAACTGCCGCACCACGGTCATTCGACGGTACACCGTTCGGGCGACGCGTGAGCTTGCGAGCCCGGCACTTACGCGTAGGGCGAACCCGGGTTTGGAGCCGGCGTGGCGGGGAGCTCCCACCCGGCCCGCCCACACCGCACGGTCACGCGGTTCGAGGGGCCGGGCGTGGAGGGTGCCTCCACGTCACCGGCTCCTACCGTAGACCGGAAGACTGAGAGCCCGCTGAATGTCAGCTGACGAAGGGCTCGGCGAAGCCTCGTCAGGCCCGCGCGTACACCTCGGGCTTGAGCACCCCGACGTAGGGCACCTCGCGGTACCGCTCGCCGAAGTCGAGCCCGTAGCCCACGACGAACTCGGTGGGGATGTCGAACCCGACGTACTTGACCGGGACCTGCACCTTGACCGCGTCCGGCTTGCGGAACAGCGCGACCACCTCGACGCTCGCCGCGGAGCGCGACTCCAGGTAGCGCAGCAGCCAGGACAGCGTCAGACCGGAGTCGACGATGTCCTCGACGACCACCACGTGGCGGCCGGCGATGTCCCGGTCGAGATCCTTGAGGATGCGGACCACGCCGGACGAGGTGGTGCCCTGGCCGTAGGACGAGACGGCCATGAACTCCAGCTCGGCGGGCGGGCCCTGACGGCCCAGCGCGCGGGCGAAGTCGGCCATGAACATGACCGCTCCCTTGAGCACACACACGAGCAGCAGGCCGTCCTCGACGTGGGCGTAGTCCGCCGAGACCTGCTTGGCCAGCTCCGCGGTCTTGTCGCGGATCTGCGCCTCCGAGATGATCACGTGGTCGATGTCGGCGTCGTACCAGGAGCCGTCAGCCATGCTCCTAGCCTGCCGTACGCCCCCGCGCCGCCGTCGGCGGGGCCGCCCCTTTTGGCGCGGTCCCGCCGGGGATTTTCGGCGCGAACTGAATAAATCACCTCAGCAGGTACGGGAGCGCCAGCGCTGCCCGTCGTCGCTCGGCTTCCAGTCGGCCGAGTCGCGGGTGTCGGCGGTGAACCCGAGGGCACTGGCGCCGACGAGGAGGAGCAGGAAGAGCAGGAGCAGCAGAACGGTCATGGCGGCGCTCGCTTTCGCATGGTTGAGACTGTTTTCGCCGCCGGTGCGCACCGGACACCATTGATTCTGCGAGCCACCGACCGATCCGGACAGTGGCAGGAATGTCATCGGGCATCGATTTCCTGCCACAAGTCGGGTTACCCTCGTCACATGCTCCGCTCGGTCGCCGTCATCGCCATGGACCAGGTCGCCGCGTTCGAACTCGGCGTGCTCGCCGAGGTCTTCGGCACCGACCGCACCGCCGACGACTTCCCCGGATACCGGTTCGACGTCTGCACCGCCGACGGCGGCGCGGTCCGCAGCCGCTCCGGGTTCCTGCTCACCCCCACCGCCGGCCTGGGCGCGGTCGAGGACGCCGACCTGGTGGCGGTGCCCGCGCACGCCGACGGCACCCCGGTTCCCGAGCCGGTACTCGCCGCGCTGCGTCGCGCCGCCGACCGAGGTGCCTGGCTGCTCAGCGTCTGCGCCGGCGCGTTCGTCCTCGGCGAGGCGGGTGTGCTCGACGGGCGCGACTGCACCACCCACTGGCGGTACACCGACGAACTCCAGCGGCGCTTCCCGGCCGCCCGGGTCCAGTGCGACTCGCTCTACGTGCAGGACGACCGCCTGCTCACCAGCGCCGGCACCGCCGCCGGCATCGACGCCTGCCTGCATCTGGTACGCCAGGAGCACGGCTCGGCGGTGGCGACCCGGCTGGCCCGCCGGATGGTGGTGCCGCCGCACCGCGACGGCGGCCAGTCGCAGTACGTCGAGGCGCCGATCCCGAAGGCACCGGAGGCAGCCACCCTGGAACCGGTGCTGGAGTGGCTGATGGGACACTTGCGCCGGCAGGTGACAGTGGACGAGCTGGCGGCACGCGCCGGGATGGCGCCGCGGACGTTCGCCCGACGGTTCCGCGCCGAGACCGGCACCACCCCGCACGACTGGGTGACCAACCAGCGGGTGCTGCTGGCCCGGCACCTGCTGGAGGACACCTCGCTGAGCGTGGAGGGCGTGGCCGAGCAGGCCGGTTTCGGCGACGCGGCGGCGCTGCGGCACCACTTCACCCGTCGCGTGGGCACCACCCCGCTGGCCTACCGCACGACTTTCCGAGACCGCCAGACCACCTGACCCCCCACCCCACCCCACCCCGGGTCTGCCCCGTCGATCATGAAGTTGACCGCACTTTCCGCCCGTTTTCTCCCCGTCAACCTCATGATCGACGCCCCCCGGTCGCGCCCCTGGAGCGGTGATCAAGGAGTTTGCGGGCTGGCTCAAGAGGGGCGGATCGGGACCAAAAGTCCTTGATCAACGGGGTGGGGATGAGTGGGCGGGGCGGAGGGCGGCCGGGCGGGTCAGGGCAGGAGGTGGCCTGTGTGGCGGCGTACCTGGTGGTTGCCGGGTAGGTGCACCGGGCCCTGTCCGTGCCAGGCCGTGACCAGGGCGTCCAGCGCCGCCACGTGACTGTGGGACAGCGCGGCCGGCGTCGCGCCCAGCTCGCGGGCCCAGGCGTGCAGCACCCGGGTACGCACGGCGGCCGGCAAATCGGCGAGCCCGGCGACGGACAGCCCACCGTCAGCGGTCCGGACGTCGGCGAGCGCGGTGTCGGCGAGCGCGTCGAGCGCGGCGTTGTCGGCGGCGAGCAGCCCGGCGGTACGGGCCAGGTTCGCCACCACCCCCGGCCCCAGCGCGTCGACGAGTGCGGGCAACGCGTCGACGCGGACCCGGGCCCGGGCGTACGCGGGATCGGCGTTGTGCGGATCCGCCCACGGGTCGAGCCCGAGCGCGGCGCAGGCGGCCCGGGTGTCGGCGCGCGTGACGTCGAGCAGCGGGCGGAGCAGGGATACCCCGTCGACGTCGCGCCGCTCCGGCATTCCGGACAGCCCGCGCGGTCCGGCGCCCCGGGCCAGCGCCAGCAGGACGGTCTCGGCCTGGTCGTCGCGCGTGTGCCCGAGCAGCACCCCGGCCGCGTCGTAGCGGCTGGCGGCGGCGATCAGCGCCTCGTACCGGGCCTCGCGGGCGGCCGCCTCGGGTCCGCCGGGCCGGCCGTCCACACGTACCGGAAGCACCTCGACCGGGTCGAGCCCGGCGGCGCGGGCCCAGCCGGCGACGGCCTCGGCCCGCTCGGCGGACCCGGCTTGCAGGCCGTGGTCGACCGTCACCAGGCCGACCGGGCGCCCGAGCCGGGGGGCCACGAACGCGGTGGCGGCGGCGAGCGCGAGCGAGTCGGCTCCGCCGGAGCAGGCCACCAGCACCGGGCCGCCGCCGGGCAGGCCGGTCAGCATCCGGCGGACGGCGAGCCGCACCGCGGCGACGGCGGGAGCGGGCGACGGCGAGCGGCGCGACCGAGCGCCGGAATCAGTCCGCCCCGCGGAAGCAGCCGGACCGAGCGGACCGGCCGGATCAGCCGACGGGCGGGGTGGCACCGGCGGGACCGTGTACGCGGGACACCCAGGCGTCCGGGTCGCCCAGCTCGTCGAGGCGGGGCAGCGTCAGCGGGGACGAGAAGATCTTGTTGAAGCCCTGCATCCCCACCTGGTCGACGACGCCGTGCACGAACTTGCGGCCCTCGGCGTACTGGCGCATCTTGACCTCGATGCCGAGCAGCCGCCGGATCGCCTTCTCCAGCGGGTTGCCGGACTCGCGACGCCGGTTGAACGCCGCCCGGATCGACTCGACGCTGGGGATGACCTGCGGGCCGACGCCGTCCATCACGAACTCGGCGTGGCCTTCCAGCAGCGTCATCAGCGCGGTCAGCCGGTCCAGTACGGCGCGCTGCGCCGGGGTCTGCACGATGTCCAGCACGCTGGCCCG
Organism: Micromonospora sp. AB353; assembly: GCF_049538395.1. Lineage (NCBI taxonomy): Bacteria > Bacillati > Actinomycetota > Actinomycetes > Micromonosporales > Micromonosporaceae > Micromonospora > Micromonospora sp. AB353. The sequence continues at coordinate 17,975 of NZ_JBMVFV010000095.1, forward strand.
GCTCTCCGGGTCCTTCACCGCGTCGGAGAGCGTCGCCACACCGCGGCGGAGCCGTTCCAGCAGGTGCTCACCGCCCTGGGAGGCGTCCACGAACGCCTGCACCTCGCCGAGGAAGTACGCGCGCATCCACGGCACGGCGGTGAACTGGGTGCGGTGGGTGACCTCGTGCAGGCACACCCAGAGCCGGAAGTCGCGCGAGTCGGCGCCGAGCTTCCGCTCGACCTCGAGGATGTTCGGCGCCACCAGCAGCAACTGGCCGGGGTCGCCGGCGAACACCTCGTACTGGCCGAGCACACGGCCGGAGAGGTACGCCAGCACGGTGCCGGCCTGCACACCCGTCACGCGGGAGCCGATCGCCTCGGTGAGCGCACCAGGCCGCTTGTCGCCGGAAAGGCGCTCGACCAGCGGGGAGACGACCTCACGCAGCCCGGCGATGTTCGCCGCCGCCCAGTCCCGGCGGTCGACCACGCGTACCGGCGGGTGCGCGACCTGCGCACGCAGGCCGGTGTAGTCGGCGACGTGACCCGCCGCCTCGTCGGTCAGCCGGCGCAGGTCGCCGACCACGTCGGTGGCCTCGGCGTACGACACCCGGGGGCCCGACTTGCTCAGCGCCCCCGCTGTCGCGGCGGCCAGATCCCAGTCCACGAACTGCGCCATGAACCCACCGTACCCGCGCCGGAACACCCCCACCCGGGGTCGCAGTGGCCGATCGACGCCCGTCGGTCAGCGGCAGCCGCACCCGGCCAGCGCGGAGCTGATCCGGTCCAGCGCCGCCCGGGTCTCGTCCAGGGAGCCCTGGGTCCGGTCGGTGAGCACGGCGAACGTGAGCAGCCGGCCGTCGGCTGTGGTCACCGTGCCGGCGATCGCGTTGACGCCGCTCAGCGTGCCGGTCTTGGCCCGGACGACGCCCGCTCCGGCGCGGGTCGCCGCCGCCCGGTAGCGCTCGTCGAGCGTGCCGGACCAGCCGCCGACCGGCAGTCCGCCGAAGATCGCGGCGAGTTCGGGGTGGCTGCCGTTGCCGGCGAGCGTGATCAGGTCGGTGAGCAGCGAGGGGCTGATCCGGTTGGTGCGGGACAGCCCGCTGCCGTCGGCCAGGCTGATCTCGCCGGCGGGCAGGCCCAGCTCGCCGAGCACCTGGTCGGTGGCGGCCGCGCCGCCGACGAACGAGCCCGGCTTGCCCTTGGCGAGCGCCACCTGGCGGGCCATCGCCTCGGCGATCACGTTGTCGCTGTCGCTGATCATGATGTCGACCAGCCGGATCATCGGCAGGGACTCGACAGTGCCCAGCTCGGCGCCGGGGGCCGTACCCGTGGCGCCGGACGCGGCCGGCGCGGTGCCCCGGCTCACCTGGGCGGCGCCGCCGGTCAGGCCGAGCAGCTTGGCGAACTGGCGGCCGGCGGTCAGGTCGGGCTGCGGCACCCGCTCGGCGGCGTGGTTGGTCTCCTCGGCGGTGCGCCGCGCCTCCGCCGCGTTCTTCCGGGCGCCGTCGGTCATCAGCGCGGTGATCGCCGCGCCGAAGCCGCCGGTCGGGATGTCCGCGTCCCAGCCGGGCTCGAAGACCGGGCCGCTGAACAGCGACGAGTCGACGATCACCTTGGTCGGGGCGGTGCCGCCGAGCGCGTCGCGCACCTGGGCGGCGAGGTCGTCCAGCCGGGCCGCGCCGGGGTAGAAGCCGTTCTTGTCCACGGCGAGCGTGGGGTCACCGCCGCCGACCAGGACCACCTCGCCCGGGTTGGCGCCGGCCACGGCCCGGGTCGGGATCCGGTAGGCGGGGCCGCGCGCCGCGAGCACCGCCACCCCGGTCGCCAGCTTGGTCACCGAGGCGGGCACGGTGGGCGTGTCCTGGCCGCTGCCGTAGAGCGCCTGGCCGGTGCTCACGTCGGCCACCGACACGTGCACCCGGTCGC
>NZ_JBMVFV010000096.1:0-19749 GCF_049538395.1 Micromonospora sp. AB353
GGCCCGCTCAGCGCGTGCTGACCGTGACGTTGCCGCTGGTGGCGGACGCCTCCAGCGTCACCGACGCGGTCGGGTCGTCGGTGACGCGTACGTCGGTGTCGCCGGACGTCGCGGTGGCGCGCACCCGGTAGCGGCCGGCCGGTACGGCGAGGTCGACGTCGCCGCTCGTGGCGTGCGCCCGGGCCGGAGCCGGCTCGTCCAGCTCGACGACGATGTTGCCGGAGGTGGTCTCCACGTCGACGGCGGAGGCGAGCCGGCGGGCCTCGATGTCGCCGGAGCGGGCCCGCAGCCGTACCGGGCCGGCCGCCTCGACGACCCGGATGTTGCCCGACGTGGTGGACGCGCGGACCTCGCCGGTGACGCCCCTGATGGTCAGGTCGCCGGAGCTGAGCGTGAATTCGACGGCGCCCACGTCGGTGAGGTCGACGTTGCCCGAGCCGGTGCCGCCGCGGATCACCACGCCGGGCGGTGCGGTCACCTCCCAGGAGATGCTGCACCGGTGCCCGCAGTCGGTGGGCAGGACGAGCTCGTCGCCCTTGATCTCGTACCGGCTGGTCGGCTCGTCGCCCTGGTAGCGGACCACGCGCTTGACGCGTACCTGGTCGGCGGGGCCGTTGGCCCGCACCACGACGTCGCCGGCGCCGTCGTCGTCCACGGTGATCTTCGTGATCTTCGTCCGCTCGGTGTGGTCGTAGTCGAGGCGGCGGAACGAGAGGGTGTCACACCCGGAGAGAACGATGAGCGAGGCGGCAGCGGTCGCGGCCACCGCGGTGCGGAGCGAAGCCATGGCCAGCACACTAGGTCCGGCCCGGCACCCGGCACATCGGGGATCGCCCGCCGGTCCACCCCGAGCCGACCCTGAGATCGCACCCGGAGGGAGAATGGCCTGATGGCCGGGTACCGCCGACAGCTCTACCGCGACGACGCGGTGGTGCTGCGTGTGCAGAAGCTGGGCGAGTCCGACCGCATCATCACGCTGTTCACCCGCCGGCACGGCCGGTTGCGGGCGGTGGCCCGGGGCGTGCGGCGCACCACGAGCCGGTTCGGCGCGCGGCTGGAACCGTTCGGGCACGTCGACCTCCAGCTCGCCGGTGACCCCAAGGGCAACCAGGGCAGCTCGCTGCACACCGTCAGCCAGGTCGAGGCGATCGAGCTGTACGGCAAGCGGTTCCTCGGCGACTACCCCCGCTACACCGCGGCCAGCGCGATCGCCGAGACCGCCGAGCGGCTCACCCCGGTCGAGCGCGAGCCGTCGCTGCGGCTGTTCCAGCTCACCCTCGGCGCGATGAAGTCGCTCGCCCGGGGCGAGCACGCCACCACGCTGGTGCTCGACGCGTACCTGCTGCGCGGCATGGCGTTCGCCGGCTGGGCGCCGGCGCTCGCCGCCTGCGCCGTGTGCGGCGAGCCGGGCCGGCACCGCGCGTTCTCCGTACCGGCCGGCGGTGCCGTCTGCCCGGACTGCCGGCCCCCCGGCGCCGCCCACCCCGCGCCCGCCACGCTGGAGCTGATGTCCGCGCTGACCTCCGGCGACTGGGGGTACGCCGACGCGGCGGAGACCGGCGTACGCCGGGAGTGCAGCGGGCTGGTCGCGGCGCACCTCCAGTGGCATCTGGAGCGCGCGCTACGCTCGCTGCCGCTGGTCGACCGGGGTGCCCCGGCGGCCGGCGCGGTCCCGCCGCCCGGCGTCGCGGGGCCGGATGTGGTCCCGCCGCGCTCCGGCGCCGGGCCCGTCGCCGGTGTGAACAGGGAGATGACCGAGTGATCCGATCGACGAGGGCGACCCGCCGCGAGCCGGTGCCGCCGACCCCGCACCCCTCCGGCGCCCGTCCGCCGGCGCTGCCGCCCGCCGCGGTGCCCCGGCACGTCGCCATCGTGATGGACGGCAACGGCCGGTGGGCCAAGGAGCGCGGGCTGCCCCGCACCAAGGGGCACGAGCAGGGCGAGCACAGCCTGTTCGACGCCGTCGAGGGCGCGATCGAGATGGGCATCCCCTACCTGTCGGCGTACGCGTTCTCCACCGAGAACTGGCGGCGCTCGCCGGACGAGGTCCGCTTCCTGATGGGCTTCAACAGGGACGTCATCCGCCGCCGCCGCGACCAGCTCGTCGACCTGGGCGTACGGGTGGTCTGGTCGGGCCGCGCCGGCCGGCTGTGGAAGAGCGTCATCTCCGAGCTGCAGACCGCCGAGGAGATGTCGCGCGGCAACTCGACGCTGACGCTGCAGTTCTGCGTCAACTACGGCGGCCAGGCCGAGATCGCCGACGCCGCCGCCGGGATCGCCCGTGACGTCGCCGCCGGCAAGCTGGATCCGGCGAAGGTGAACGAGAAGACGGTGGCGCGGTACCTCTACCACCCCGAGGTGCCCGAGGTCGACCTGTTCCTGCGCCCCTCCGGCGAGCAGCGCATCTCCAACTTCCTGCTCTGGCAGACCGCGTACGCCGAGCTGGTCTACCTGGACACGCTCTGGCCCGACTTCGACCGCCGCCACCTCTGGTACGCCTGCGAGCTGTACGCCCAGCGCGACCGCCGCTTCGGCGGTGCCCTGCCCAACCCGGTCGCCCCGGGCGCCTGACGTCACGCTTACCGAGGCGCCGCGCTGGGTACCGATACCTCCAGACAGCAAACGCGGAGGTGAACCACATGATTCAGAAGCGGATCGCGCAGTGGGCGTTCATGGCGGTCGCCGTGCCGCTGGCAGCGGCCGGTGCGCGCCGGCTCAGCCACACCCTGGAGGCCCGTCGCGGCCCGTCCGGGGTGAGCCGTCTGCTGACCAAGGGCGCCGACCTGGTCCGGCCGCAGAAGGCCAAGCGTCGCCGGTTCTTCTGACCGCGACGTCCGGCCCTGGTGGCCGCGGCCGGCATCCGGCCCGACCGTGACGCCCCGCATCCGGCTTTCCCGCCGGGCGCGGGGCGTCGCGCTCTACGATCGGCGCAGGGCGCGCCGCCGGGTGCGCGCCCGCCACGGGGGTGGAGGATGCGCGATCTCCGGTACGAGATGACTGCTGCCCTGGCCGCCGCCGAGCTGGTGGAGCCGGCCCGCCGGGACGCCGTCGCCGCGCTGTGCGCCGACGTCGCCCAGCGGTGGTGCGCCGACCTCGGGCACACCCCCGCCGTCCGCTCCGGTGAGATCGGCGAGCTGGCGGCGGGTGAGCCGGCCGCCGGCTGGGCGCCCGACCCGGACGGTCAGCGGGCCTGGTGAGGCGTCCCGCCGGGCTCACGCCTCCACTTCGGAGCGGTCGCCCGCCCAGAGCGTGTGGAACGAGCCGGCCCGGTCCACCCGGTGGTAGGTGTGCGCCCCGAAGTCGTCCCGCAGGCCCTGGATCAGCGCGGCCGGCAGGCGCTGCGCCCGCAGCGCGTCGAAGTAGGCCAGCGACGACCCGAAGGCCGGGGCCGGCACGCCCGCCCGGGCCGCGTCGGCCACCACCCGTCGCCAGGCCGGTACGCCGGCGCTGACCCGCTCGGCGAACCACGGCGCGACGAGCAGCGTCGACAGGTCCGGCTCCGCGTCGTACGCCTCCCGGATCCGGTCCAGGAAACCGGCCCGGATGATGCAGCCGCCCCGCCAGATGGTGGCCGTGCCGCCCAGGTCGATGTCCCAGTCGTACTCCCGGCTGCCGGCCCGGATGTGGTCGAAGCCCTGCGCGTACGCGACGATCTTGCTGGCCAGCAGCGCGCGGCGCACGTCCTCGACGAACGCGTCCCGGTCGTCCACCTGCCACTTGTCGCCCGCGTCGCCGAACACGCGGCGGGCGGCCTCCCGCTGGCCGGCGTGCCCGGACAGCGACCGGGCGAACGTGGCCTCGGCGATGCCGGTGATCGGGATGCCGAGGTCCAGCGCGCTCTGCACGGTCCAGCGGCCGGTGCCCTTCTGCTCGGCCTGGTCCAGCACGATGTCCACGAACGGCCGGCCGGTCGCCGCGTCGGTGTGGCCGAGCACGTCGGCGGTGATCTCGATGAGGAACGACCCCAGCTCGCCGCCGTTCCACTCCCGGAAGATCTCCGCGATCTCCGCCGGGCTCGCCGACAGACCGGCCCGCAACAGGTCGTACGCCTCGGCGATGAGCTGCATGTCGGCGTACTCGATGCCGTTGTGCACCATCTTCACGAAGTGGCCCGCGCCGTCCGGCCCGATGTGCCGGCAGCAGGGCTCGCCGTCCACCTGCGCGGCGATCCTCTCGAAGATCGGCCCGAGCTTGCGGTACGACTCGGCCGACCCGCCGGGCATGATGCTCGGGCCGAGCAGCGCGCCCTCCTCGCCGCCGGACACGCCGGTGCCGACGAAGTGCAGGCCGTGCGCGCGCAGCGCCTCCTCCCGGCGGCGGGTGTCGGCGAAGTGCGCGTTGCCGCAGTCGACGACGATGTCGCCCTCCTCCAGCAGCGGGATCAGCTCGTCGATCACCGCGTCGGTGGGCGCGCCGGCCTTCACCATCACGATCACCGCGCGGGGCCGCTCCAGCGAGCCGACGAAGTCCGCGAGCGACTCCGACGGCACGAACGTGCCCTCGTCGCCGTGCTCCGCGACCAGGCTGCGGGTACGTTCCGGCGACCGGTTGTGCACCGCCACGGCGAAGCCGTTGCGGGCCAGGTTCCGGGCCAGGTTGCGGCCCATCACCGCCAGACCGGTGACCCCGATCTGCGCCGTCGCCTGCTCTGCCATGCGTACCGCCACCTCTCGATCGTGCTGCCGTGCTGCGACCGTATCGCGGTCGCCGGGGGAGCGGGCGGGGACGTCGACAGGGCGTGATCGGCGCGTGGCAGTGCGTCTCGCGTGGGCGCGTTCGCGTTCTCTTCGCTAATTCGAGTGCGGACCTCCGGGCGGCGGGATAGCGTTGCCGCATGCGTAAGTGACGCCCCACCTCCGAGCCCGGTCCACCGCCGCCAGTGCCGTGGACCCGTCCTGCTCCGGGCGTCCGCATTCCTTCCCCGCCACCGTCGGTCGCGGTGTCTGTCGTGATCGGAACGCATCGGAGCCCCTCGCTCGGCGCGTCCCGGTCGGCGCGCCCGCACGACAGGAGGCCCGCGAATGCCCGCGAAGCGCAATCCGAAGAAGTCCCGTAAGCAGTCCGCGCCGAAGATCGACGCGCTCACCGTGACGCCGCCCGCGGTGGTGCTCCCCACCGAGCCGGAAGCGTCCACCGTGTCCCCGGACCCGGTGCCGCCGATCGTGGTTGCGCCAGCGGTGCCGCCCGCCATCGGTGCGGTGACGCCCACCGCGACCGCGCCAACGGTGCCGCCCGCCATTGGTGCGGGGGTGTCCGCCGTGGTTGCGGGGTCGGTGGCGCCCCCGGAGGCGCTGGTTGTGCCCGGCGCGTCGGTGACGCCGCCGAGATCGGGCCCACCGGCAGGGCGGAAGGCCCGGCTCAGTGGCCGTAGCCAGCGCGCCGGCCAGACCCGGTTCTACGCCTTCCGCCGGAGCTGACGGACAGGCCCGGCCACAGGCCCGGGCAGACCCTCATCCCGGGCCTGCCCGGGCGAGCGCCTCCTACGCCGCCTCGCCGCTCGCCCGCAGAAATCTTGGAAGATTTCGGCCCCTCTAGGGGCCACTTCGTACCAAGATCTCGCCCGGTCGTGGTTGACCATGAGGTTGGCGGCGACAAAACGGGCAACCTGTTCCGTCAACTTCATGATCAACGAGCCGAGGCGAGGCGAGGCGAGGCGGAGAGCGAGGGGAAGGGGTCAGCCGATCAAGGGGCGGAAGGTGCCCAGGGCGATGCTTGTCGCCAAGGCGGCGCCTGCCAGCAGGGCGGCTCCTACGACCAGCAGCGTGTCCGCGCTCGTGAAGCGCTGGGGACGGGCCACGGTGCGGGGGGTGCCGGCGTCGAAGCCCCGCGCGTCCATCGCCACCGCCAGCCGGGTACCCCGCCGGATCGCGCCCACCAGCAGCGTGAACGCGGTGGACGCGAACAGCCGCAGCTTCGCCACCGGGTTGCGGCCCGCGTCCACGCCGCGCGCCCGGCGGGCCATACTGATCATCCGCCACTCCTGTTCCAGCAGCGGCACCATCCGGAACGCGGCGAGCGCCCCGATGGCGAACCGGGCGGGCGTCTTCGCGTTCTGGATCAGCGCGTCGGCCAGGTCCGTCGGGTCGGTGGTGGCGAACACGACGATGCCGGGTAGCGCCACCGCGAACATGCGCAGCACCAGCCCGAGCGCGGTCATCAGCACGCCCTGGGTGACCAGGATCGGCCCGGCCTGGAGCAGCACCGGGCCAGAGCGGTCGGCGGCGAACAGCACCAGCGTGACGAGGATGCCGACGGCGCCGGCGAGCAGCGGCCAGGCCCGGCGGGCCAGCACCCGGTAGCGGACACCGAACAGCGGCAGCACCGCGAGTTCGACGGCGATGGCGATGGCCGGGGCCACCGGGTCGAGCGTCGCCACCAGGATCAGCGTGAAGACCACAGCGGCGGCCAGCTTCGCCACCGGGTTGCGCCGGGCCAGCGGGGCGCCGGGTGCGGCGACCGGTTCGAGGCCGATCACGCGACCACCCCGTCGGGGGAGCGGTGCAGGGTGAGCGTCCGGTCGGCCAGCGCGGCGACGAAGTCCTCGTCGTGGGTCACCGTGACCACGCCGTGCCCGGCGTCGCGCAGCTCGGCGAGCAGGTCGACCAGCTCCAGCCAGGTCCGCCGGTCCTGGCCGAACGTGGGCTCGTCGCAGATCAGCAGCCGGGGCGCGGTGGCCAGCGCCGTCGCCACGCTCAGCCGCCGCGCCTCCCCACCCGAGAGGGTGTACGGGTTGGCGCCGGCCAGCCGGTCCAGTCGCAACCGGTGCAGCAGCTCGTCGACGGTGGCGGTGACCGCCGGCTCGGGCCGGCCGGTGCGGCGCGGGCCGAGCGCCAGCTCGTCGCGCACCGTGGCGGTGACGAACTGGTGCTCCGGGTCCTGGAAGACCGAACCGATCCGGCGTACCAGCGCGGGTGCCCGCCAGCGGTGCGGGGGAGTGCGCGCGTCCCGCCCGGCGAGTTCCGCCGACGCGGTGACGGTGCCCGTGCCGGGTTTCAGCAGGCCGCCCAGGAGCAGCGCCAGTGTGGACTTGCCGGCCCCGTTGGGGCCGAGGACGGCGAGCGCCTCGCCGGCGCGTACCCGAAGATCGGTGGGGTTCAGCCGGGGTGGCAGGCCGAGCCGCTCCGCGGTGAGCAGCGCGTCGCCGGGCGGCGTGGTGGCGTGCCGGGGCGGCGCGACGTGGCCGGGTACCCAGACCCCGGCGCCGGCCAGCGCGTCGCCGTGCGCGGCGAACACCGCGTCGGGTGGCCCGTCGGCGCGGACCCCGCCGCCGGGTTCCAGCACCACGACGCGGTCGACCAGCGGCAGCGCCTCGGTGACCCGGTGCTCGACCAGGACCATCGTGGTGTCCCGGTCGAGCGCGTTCGCGACGGCCCGGCGGATCAGGGTGGCACCGGCCGGGTCGAGGTTGGCGGTGGGCTCGTCGAGCAGCAGCAGCCCGGGGCGCAGCGCGAGCGTGCCGGCCAGCGCGAGCCGCTGCTGCTCGCCACCGCTGAGCGCGGCGGTGGGGCGGTCCCTGTCGTACGGGAAGCCGACCCGGCGCAGCGCCTCGTCGACGCGGGGCCAGATCTCCCCGGCGGGTACGCCCCGGTTCTCCAGCCCGAACGCCACGTCGTCACCGGAGCGGGCCATGACGAGCTGGGTCTCCGGATCCTGGAAGACGATGCCGACGCGCTCGCGGGCCTTGCGCGGGTCCAGCCCGTCGATCTCGACGGTGCCCTCCTGCTCGCCGGAATCCTCCGGCAGCAGCCCGGCCAGCGCCGCCAGCAACGTGCTCTTCCCGGCCCCGGAGGGCCCGAGCAGCAGCACCCGCTCGCCGCTCTCCACCCGCAGATCCACCCCGCGCAGAGCCCAGCGTTTCCGTCCCCCGTGCCGCCACCCGAACCCCCGCAGCACCACAGCGCTCACCGCCCACCCACCCCCTCTTCTCCGTCGATCATGAGGTTGACGGCGATGACGGGTGCCGAAACGGCCGCCAACTTCATGATCAACACGATGGAGGGCGTCAGACCAGGGCGCGGTCGCGGCCGGCGGGGAAGCGGTCCAGGACGCCGGTGTTCGCCAGCGCGCGCGTGAGGGCCACCGCGCCCAGGCCGGCCACCAGCAGGCAACTGAGCACACCGAACGCGATGTACGGCAGCCGGAACGTCGTCCAGCTCGTGCCGGGGTACCAGTAGAGGGCGTCGAACAGCGTGGCGAAGAGGCCGCCGCACGCACCGGCGAGCGCCGCCGTGAGCGGCCGGTAGAGGCGGTACCGGGTGGCCGCGAAGACCGCCTCGACGCCCAGGCCCTGCACCGCGCCCTGGAGGATCGCCATCGCACCGTAGGGGGAGCCGAGCAGCACCGACACCGCCGAGGCGACCGTCTCGGTGAGCAGTGCCGCTCCCGGCTTGCGGACGATGAGCGCGCTCAGCACGGCCGGGATGAGCCAGACGCCGTACATGACCGACTGGAGCGGGGCGAAGAAGGCGAACGGTCCGTCGCTGCCCTTCCAGAGGATGTTCCAGAGCTGGAACACGACGCCGAAGGCGACGGCGATGACCGAGGCGACGACGATGTCGACGGTACGCCAGCGGTTGCTGTCGGTACGGTTCACGGTTGGCTCCCAGTTCGTCGAGGTGAACCAGGAGAAGACGCACGCCGCGCCCGGTGGTCACCGGACGGCGACGCGGCTGGAGGTCGACCGAACTCCCTGCGCTGGCATTACCCAGATCAGGTTCGAGGGTCTGCGGGCACCGGCCCGCACTCTCAGCGCTGTGCGCTCCCCTGTCGGATGTGAAGTTGTCTCGTCGCAGACGCTAGCACCGACCACGGCCCGGGGCCCAGCAGGGCGAGTGTCGGTATGGTGGCGATCATGCTGGTGGATGCGCGGGGACTGACGTTCGAGGTACGCGCCGGTGGCCCCGAGGACGGTGACCCGGTCCTGCTGCTGCACGGCTTCCCGCAGCACTCCGGCGAGTGGGATGCGGTCACGCCCGCGCTGCACGCCGCCGGGCTGCGCACGTACGCGCTCGACCAGCGCGGCTACTCGCCCGGCGCGCGCCCGGCCGACGTCGGGGCGTACCGGATTCCGGAGCTGGTGGCCGACGCGGCGGCGGTGCTCGACGCGCTCGGGGTGACTCGCGCCCACGTGGTCGGCCACGACTGGGGCGCGATCGTGGCGTGGGGCCTCGCGGCGGCGCACCCGGAGCGGGTGCGGACGCTGACCGCGGTGTCGGTGCCGCACCCGGCCGCGATGGGCCACGCGCTCGCCACCGACCCCCGGCAGAAGGTCAAGTCCGCGTACATCGCGTTGTTCCGCAAGCCCGGTACGGCGGAGAAGGTGCTACTGGCGTGGAACGGCGCCACGCTGCGCAAGCTGCTGAGCGGCGTGGGCGACGCCGGTACGGTGGCGCGCTACGCCGAGCCGATGCGTGAGCCGGGCGCGTTGACGGCGGCGCTGAACTGGTATCGCGCGATGACCGGTGCGGACATGAAGGCGGTCACCCCGGTCGGGGTGCCGACGACGTTCGTGTGGAGCGACAAGGACGTGGCGATCGGCCGGACGGCGGCGCAGGCGTGCGCCGCGCACGTCACCGGTGACTACCGGTTCCTGGAGCTGTCCGGGGTCAGCCACTGGATCCCGGACGAGGCGCCCGGCCCGCTGGCCGAGGCGATCCTCGCCCGGTGCGCAGGAACGGAGGAGGCATGACGGTGAGCGCCGAGGCGTACCTGGCGGTGGTGACCGAGACGATCGCCCGGGTGGCCGCCGCGCAGCGGCGCAACGTGGCCGACGCGGCCGACCTGATCGCGGCGGCGCTGCGCGCCGACGGTGTGGTGCACGCGTTCGGCACCGGGCACTCCGAGGCGCTGGCCATGGAGATCGCCGGGCGGGCCGGCGGGCTGGTGCCCACCAACCGGATCGCGCTGCGGGACCTGGTGCTGATCGGCGGCGATCCGGCCGACGTGCTCGGCCCGAAGCTGGAACGCGATCCGGCGGTGGCGCACCGCCTCTACGAGCTGGCACCCATCCGGCCGCAGGACGTGTTCGTGCTGGCCTCGAACTCGGGCGTGAACGGCGCGATGGTCGAGTTCGCGTCCATCGTGAAGGAACGCGGGCACGGCCTGGTGGCGATCACTTCGGCGCAGCACTCGGCCCGGATGACCTCGCGGCACCCGTCCGGCCGCAAGCTCGCCGACTTCGCCGACGTGGTGCTGGACAACGGAGCCCCGTACGGCGACGCCACGCTGCCGCTGCCGGGTGGCGGCGCGGTCGGCGCGGTCTCCTCGATCACCGCGGCGCTGCTCGCGCAGCAGATCGTCACCGAGGTGGTGGCCCGGCTGGTCGCGGCGGGGCAGCGCCCGCCGGTCTACCTGTCCGCGAACATCACCGGCGGCGACGAGCACAACGCCGAGCTGGAGGCACGGTACGCGGGCCGGATCCGCCGCGGTTCCTGAACCGGTTTCGTGATCACCCGTACGGGGCACAGGCGGTCCTGCCGGTGGGCGTTCACCCGCCGGCTGTGCCGTCTCCCGGGGAGGTCCGCGAGTGTCGAAGGAATCCGAGAAGCAGCGCTGGCAGCGCAACTTCGCCGACCTGTTGCAGGAACTGCGGGTCGCGCAGACCGGCGTGCAGATCCTCTTCGCCTTTCTGCTGACGCTGCCGTTCAGCGCCGGGTTCGACCGGACCACGGAGTTCCAGCGCGACATCTACATCGTGGCGCTGCTGTCCGCCGCCGCGGCCACCGCGATGATCATTTCCCCGGTCGCGTTCCACCGGGCGTTGTTCCGGCAGGGACGCAAGCCGGAACTGGTCCGGTTCGCCCACCGGATGGCCACCGGCGGCCTGTTCTTCATGCTGATCGCGATGGTCAGCTCGGTCCTGCTGATCACCGACTTCGTGCTGGACCGGCCGATCGCGTTCCTGCTCAGCGCGCTCACCGGCCTCTGGTTCCTGACCTTCTGGGCGATCCTGCCGTTCAGCCGGCGCAACTGGGGTGAGGACGACATCGACGACGAGGACGACAGCCCGCAGTCGCTGACCGACTGACGGTCCGCCAAATCGGACGTGCACGCAACGCTACCCCTGGGTAACACCCGGGGGTAGCGTCGTTTTCGTCGCACGCGTCGACGCAGCCGGACCGACGAGGAGGCAGCCGTGACCACGACACAGAACAGCCGGCCCGAGTCACCAGACGGCGCGGGGCCGCTGCCCGCCGAGGCGGGCCAGGTGTCCGAGAAGGAGGCCCGCCAGGTCGCCGAGGCGGCCCGCGAGTCGGCCTGGGACCGGCCCAGCTTCGGCAAGGAACTGTTCCTCGGCCGGTTCCGGCTCGACCTGATCGACCCGTGGCCCCGCCCCGACCCGGCCGAGGTGGCCCGCGCTGACGAGTTCCTCGGCTCGCTGCGCGCGTATCTCACGTCCGAGGTGGACGGTGAGGCGATCGAGCGGGACGCGCGTATCCCCGACGAGGTGTTCCACGGCCTGGCCGGGCTCGGCACGTTCGGCATGAAGATCGACCGGAAGTACGGCGGGCTCGGGCTGAGCAACCTGCACTACTGCCGGGCGCTGATGCTCGTCGGCTCGGTGAACCCGGCGGTCAGCGCGCTGCTCTCCGCGCACCAGTCGATCGGCGTGCCGCAGCCGCTGAAGATGTTCGGCACACCCGAGCAGAAGGAACGGTTCCTGCCCCGGCTCGCGGCCGGTGAGGTCTCCGCGTTCCTGCTCACCGAGCCGGACGTCGGCTCCGACCCGGCCCGGCTCGCCACCACCGCCGAGCCCACCGCCGACGGCACCGGCTACCGCCTCAACGGGGTGAAGCTCTGGGCCACGAACGGCACGCTCGCCACGCTGCTCGTGGTGATGGCGCGGGTACCGGCCGGCGAGGGGCGCCGCGGCGGCATCACCGCGTTCGTGGTGGAGGGCGACAGCGACGGCATCACCGTGGAGCGGCGCAACTCCTTCGTCGGGCTGCGCGGCCTGGAGAACAGCCTCACCCGGTTCCACGACGTGTTCGTGCCGAAGGAGAACGTGATCGGCGGGGAGGGCAAGGGCCTCAAGATCGCGTTGACCACGTTGAACACCGGCCGGCTCTCGCTCCCGGCCATGTGTGTGGGCGCCGGCAAGTGGGCGCTCAACGTGGCCCGCGAGTGGGCGGCGGACCGGGTCCAGTGGGGCCGCCCGGTGGGCGAGCACGAGGCGGTGGCGAAGAAGCTGTCCTTCATCGCCGCCACCACGTACGGCATGGAGTCGATGCTCGACCTGTCCTGCATGCTCGCCGACGACGACCGCAACGACATCCGGATCGAGGCGGCGCTGGTCAAGCTCTACGCCAGCGAGATGGCCTGGCGGATCGCCGACGAGCTGATCCAGATCCGCGGCGGCCGCGGCTACGAGACGGCCGACTCGCTCGCCGCCCGCGGGGAACGGCCGGCCGCCGTCGAGCAGCTCCTGCGCGACCTGCGGATCAACCGGATCTTCGAGGGCTCCACCGAGATCATGCACCTGCTGATCGCCCGCGAGGCGGTCGACGCGCACCTGTCCGTCGCCGGCGACATCATCGACCCGGACGCCGGGCTGGGCCGCAAGGCCAAGGCGGGCGCGCGGGCCGGCGCCTTCTACGCGAAGTGGCTGCCCACGCTCGCCGTCGGCAAGGGGCAGACGCCCGGGGCGTACCAGGAGTTCGGGCCGCTGGCCGGGCACCTGCGCCACGTCGAGCGGACCTCCCGCAAGCTGGCCCGGTCGACGTTCTACGCGATGTCCCGGTGGCAGGGGAAGATGGAGCGCAAGCAGGCGTTCCTCGGCAGGGTGGTGGACATCGGGGCGGAGCTGTTCGCGATGAGCGCGGTCTGCGTCCGGGCCTACGCCGAGCGGGACGCGCACCCGGAGAACGTCGAGCTGGCCGACCTGTTCTGCCGTCAGGCGCGGCTGCGCGTCGACGAGCTGTTCACCGGCCTGTGGTCGAACACCGACTCGGTCGACGTGGCCGCCGCCAAGCGGATCGTCGCCGGCCGGTACGCCTCGGTGGAGGAGGGTGTCGTCACCCCGCCCGCCGACCTGCCCTGGGTGGCCCGCTGGGAACCGGGGGCGTCCACCGAGCAGGACGTCCGCCGTCGCATCCCGCCCGCCGGCTGACCCCGCCCCGCCCGCGGCGGTCGTCCCACCCGGACGGCCGCCGCGGGCGGTCAGCGCGCGATCGCCCAGGCCAGGACGCCGGCCAGGATCAGGCCGTTGAGACCGGCCAGCACCAGGTACGCCGACGGCGGGATCTTGCGGCCCTTGCGGACGAAACTCACCAGCACGGCCGCGTACGCCAGCAGCAGCACGGCGACGACGATCAGGAAGTACAGCACCGGCACACCTTACCGGCCGCCGCGCAGCCCCAGTTCGCGCAGCTCCAGCGCGGCGAGCGCGTCGACTGTCGCGTCGTCGCCGCGCCGCCACGCCTCGGCGACGTCGGGTGCGATCCGGGTCAGCTTCGACAGCGGCTGACCCGCAAGCGCGCGCAGCGCCAGCAGATCCCGTCCGGCCGGTACGCCCGCCAGGGCCTTCGCCGCGCCGGCCCGGCGCATCCAGCGCAGGCGCAGCGGCAGCCAGCCGAACAGCACCAGGCCGAGCGGGAACACCAGCACCGCGACGGTCAGCCCGAGCGCCAGCTGCCCGACCAGCTCCTGCTGGTCGCGGCCCGCCTCGGCGACCGCGCGGGCGGCGTCGGCGGCGCGGGTGAACGGCGCGGTCAGCTCGTCGCCGACGATCGGCACCCGGCCGACCTTGCCGCCGGCGTCGGCCAGGTTGTCGGCGAGACCACCGCCGGCCCCCTCCAGCTTCTGCCCGGGTACGGCGAGCTTCTCGACCACGTCGTGCAGCCACAGCGCGAAGCGGATCGCCGCGTACACCCAGACGACCACGAGCAGGTCGGTGAGGAACTGGCGGACGGCGGTGGGAAAACGGTCGGCGTAGATCTTCACGCCGGACAGCGTCCCACGGCGCGGGCGCGTCGGCACCTGGCCGATTTCCCGCTCAGTGCGACCCTTCACCGGCGTGACTGACGGCGTCCGCCACGATGTGCGCGACGTGGTCGTCGACCAGCGCGTACGCGATCTCCCGGCCGCGCCGCGACCCGCGCACCACCCCGGCGCCGCGCAGCACCCGCAGGTGCTGGGAGACCAGCGGCTGCGGCGCGCCGAGCTTCTCGACCAGCTCGTGCACGCAGCGTTCGCCCTCGGCCAGCTCGCTGACGATCGCGAGCCGGATCGGGGCCGAGAGCGCGCGCAGCAGGTCACCCGCACCCTCGAAGGCGTCGTACCCGTTCGTGCCGGTCACCCTGTAACGGTAACCAATCCCAGCTGCGCCGGCGGGCAGGGCCTCACCGCAGCAGCACCTCGTGCTCGACCGGCTCGGGCGGCGGCGTGGCCCGGTCGGCCCGCGCCCGCCGCCGTAGCGCCCGCGCACCGGCCGCCGCGAGCGCGACCAGCAGGAACGAGCCGATCGCCACGAGCACCACCGACGCGCCGGGTGCGGTGTCGGCGGTGGCGGCCACCCAGACCCCGGTGCCGGCGGCGAACAGGCCCAGCGCCATGGCCGCCGTCATGGTGGAGCGGAAGCCCCGGGTCACCTGCTGCGCGGTCGCCACCGGCACCACCATCAGCGCGCTGATCAGCAGCACCCCGACCGCCCGCATCGCGATGGTCACCGTGACCGCGGTACCGACCGCGATGACCAGGTTCAGCGTCCGCACCGGCAGGCCGGACACCCGGGCGTACTCCTCGTCGTGGCACACCGCGAACAACGCCGGACGCAGCACCAGCATGGTCACCAGCAGCACCGCGCCGAGCACGCCGATGGTGATCAGGTCGGTGCGGGAGGTGGTGGTCAGCGACCCGAACAGGTACGCGTTGAGCGATCCACTGCTGGCGTCGGAGAGTCCGACCAGCATCACGCCGCCGGCGATGCCGCCGTAGAACAGCAGCGCCAGCGCCAGGTCACCGGAGGTGCGCCCGTACGCGCGGACCAGCTCGATCACCACCGCGCCGAGCGTCGCGGCGATCACCGCCACCAGCACGGGCGAGCGGTTGAGCAGCAGTCCCGCGCCGACGCCGGTGAGCGCCACGTGCCCGAGCCCGTCGCCGATCAACGCCAGCCGCCGCTGCACCAGGTAGATGCCGAGCGCCGGGGCGGCCAGCCCGATGATCAACGCGCCGACCAGGGCGCGGAGCATGAAGTCGTACTGGAAGAGATCCATCTCAGATGCCTGTCCAGAGCCGGGCGGGCTCCTCGTCGCAGTGCGGGTGCACGTGCTCGTGGTCCGGGTCGGCGTGGTGGCCGGCCGGTTCGGGCACCGCGCCGTCGTGGGCGATCCCGCCCTGGTGCACCACCACGGCCCGGCTGATCAGCGGGCGCAGCGGGCCCAGCTCGTGCGCGACGAGCAGCACCGTGCCGCCGCCGTCGCGGAACGCGCGCAGCGCCCCGGCGAACGCCTCCTGGCTGGCCGCGTCCACCCCGGCGGTCGGCTCGTCGAGCACCAGCAGCTCCGGCCCGCCGGCGAGCGCGCGGGCGATCAGGGTGCGCTGCTGCTGGCCGCCGGAGAGCGTGGACACCGGGTCACCGGCCCGGTCGGCGAGCCCGACCGCGTCCAGCGCCGCCGCCACCGCCTCCCGGTCCGCCCGCCCGGCCGGACGCAGCACGCCCCGGCGGGCCAGCCGCCCGGACGCCACCACCTCGCGCACGGTGGCGGGCACCCCGCTGCCCGCGCCGAGCCGCTGCGGCACGTACCCGATGCGGTGCCACTGCCGGAAGCGGCGCTGCGGCGTGCCGAACAGGGCGACCGACCCGGCGCCGAGCGGCACCAGGCCGAGCGCCGCGCGCACGAGCGTCGACTTGCCGGAGCCGTTGGCACCGAGCACGGCGACCACCTCTGAAGCGGTCACTGTCAGCGAGACGTCACGCAGCACCGGGCGGCCGTCGTAGCCGACGGTGGCGTGCGCGATCTCGATCACGGGTGAGGTCATGAACAGTCCAGAGCGGTTCGCAGGGTCTGCAGGTTGGTGCGCATCGCGGAGAGGTAGTCGCCGTCGGCGGGCGGGCCCTCCAGCGGGTCCAGGACCGCCGTCTTCGCCCCGACCTCACGCGCGATCGTCTCGGCGACCTTCGGGCTGACGAGCGTCTCGAAGAAGATCGTGCCGGCCTGGTGCTCCCGGGCCTCCTCGGCGACCTCGGCGAGGCGCTTCGGGGACGGCTCGGACTCCGGGGTGAGCCCGCTGATGCCGATCTGCTCCAGCTGGTAGCGCTCGGTCAGGTAGCCGAACGCGGTGTGGCTGGTGACGATCTCCCGGCGCTGGCAGGTGCGCAGGCCGTCGGCGTACTCGGTGTCGAGCTTCGTCAGCTCGGCACGCAGCGCGCCGGCGCGGGCGGTGTAGTCGGCGGCGTGGTCCGGGTCGGCCTTGCCGAGGCGCTCGGCGAGCTTGTCGCCGATGGTGGCCAGCCGGGTCGGGTCGAGCCAGACGTGCGGGTCCTTGCCGCCGCCCTCCTCGGCGTGCCCGGCCTCGCCCTCGCCCTCGTGGTCGTGGTCGTGCCCACCGGCGGCGGCGTCCCGCAGCGGCGTGACACCGGCCACGTCGAACGCGCGGTCGCCGCCGTTCTGCTCCACCGCCTCGTCCACCGCCGGCTGGAAGCCGCTGAGGTAGACGACCACGTCGGCGTCGACGATCTGGCCGACCTGCCGCGGGTTGAGTTCCAGGTCGTGCGGCTCGGCGCCGGGCTTGGTCAGGTTGCTGACCGCGACCGTGTCGCCGCCGATCCGCTCGGCCAGGAACTGGAGCGGGTAGAACGCGGCCACCACGTCGACCCTGCCCGGCTCGCTCGCGCCGCCTGTACCGTCCGCGCAGGCGGTCAGGCCGGCGGCGGCGAGCAGGGCGGTGGTTGCGGCGGTCAGGATGCGGCGGGGTGCGCGAACGGTCATGGGCTCAACTGTCCGTGACAACGAAAATTATTGTCAAAAACGCATGATTGCATGTCAGCGCAGGTCAGCTCGGCTTCCCGGGTCAGCCCACCATCAGCTTCGCCAGCGCCACCGCGATCAACAAGGTCACCATCACCAGCCGGAGCATCCGGGTCGCCGGGGCCTGCACCGGCCAGGTGACCGACATCAGCCAGACCAGCCCGCCGGCCAGCACGAGCAGCAGGACGCCACCCGCCGGGCCGGGCGCGAACAGGCCGACAAGCACCAGGGCCAGCGCGGCCAGGAACACCGCCGTCGGGTTGAGCCGCGCCAAGCGGGACAGCACGGGACTCTGCGTACGCTGCATGCCACAAACTCTACGAGGAGGAACCCCGTGCTGGTCACCAACCGCTTCGTGGTGGAAGCCGAAACGGTGGACGAGTTCACCCGTGCGGCGCACGCCGCGCTGGCCGCGCTCGCCGCCCGCCCCGGCTACCTGCGCGGTGAACTGCTGCGGGCGCTCGACGACCCGGCCCACTGGCTCCTGGTCACCGAGTGGGAGTCGGTCGGTGCGTACCGCCGGACACTCGGCGGATTCGACGTCAAGGTCACCGCCGTGCCGCTGCTCGCCCGATCGGTGGACGAGCCGTCGGCGTACGAGACGCTCGCCAGCGCCGCCCCGGAGGGTGAGATCGTCGTCGTCGCCAGCGATCGTGCCGCAGGTCCGTACCGCTGAGTGCCGGGGCACTACCCTGGCGCGTATGACCGCTCCCGGACCGGCCGCGCCACCCCCGTCGTCAGTTCCGCCCGCGCCGCCGGCGGACTCCGGGGTGCCCACGCCGCCGCAGGGGCCCGGCGCCGCGCCGCCGTTCGCCGCCCCGCCCACCGAGGGCGGGCGGACCCGGCTCTGGCTCGGCCTCGGCGCGGGCGCGCTCGCCGTGCTGATCTGCTGCGGCGGGGGCGGCGCGGCGGTGGTCGGCCTGGCCGTGAGCAACGCCCAGGCGATCGGCGAGCAGGGCCGGGCCGTCACGAACGACTACTACCAGGCGCTCGTGGCCCGTGAGTGGTCCAAGGCGTACGACACGCTCTGCGACGACATCCGGCGACGCGAGCCCCGGCGCGAGTTCGAGCGGCGGGTGGCCACCGAGCCGCAGATCTCCGGCTACCGGGTCGGCGAGGTCGACCTCAACACGCTCACCGTGCCGGTGGACGTCACGCTCGCCGGCGGCCGCCGGGAGGCGCAGACCGTGACGCTGGCGCCGGACCAGCAGACGGGCGGCGTGGAGGTCTGCGGGGTGAGCTGACCGGCCCCCGGTATTCTGCTGGGCTCGGGACGGACACGGTCGTACCGTTGTCCCGAACAGCCCGGTTCCATCCATCTCAACCGCGCCGACCGCCAGCCGGCGTAGGAGGAAACATGCCAGCCGACCGTATCGACGCCGTCACCAGCCTCGCCAAGCGCCGGGGCTTCGTCTTTCCCTCCAGCGAGATCTACGGGGGCACCCGGTCGGCGTGGGACTACGGTCCGCTCGGCGTCGAGCTGAAGGAGAACGTCCGCCGGCAGTGGTGGCGGACCATGGTGCAGCAGCGCGACGACGTCGTCGGCCTCGACTCGGCGGTCATCCTGGCCCGCAAGGTCTGGGAGGCCAGCGGCCACATCGCGGAGTTCGTCGACCCGCTCACCGAGTGCCAGTCCTGCCACAAGCGGTTCCGGGCCGACCACCTGGAAGAGGCGTACGAGGCCAAGCACGGCAAGCCGCTGACCTCGCTGACGGAGCTGAA
This sequence comes from Micromonospora sp. AB353, assembly GCF_049538395.1. NCBI lineage: Bacteria > Bacillati > Actinomycetota > Actinomycetes > Micromonosporales > Micromonosporaceae > Micromonospora > Micromonospora sp. AB353. Next base: position 18,693 of record NZ_JBMVFV010000096.1, read on the forward strand.
CTGCCCCAACTGCGGCAACAAGGGCACCTTCACCGAGCCGAAGATGTTCAACGGCCTGATGAAGACCTACCTGGGCCCGGTGGAGAGCGACGAGGGCATGCACTACCTGCGCCCGGAGACCGCCCAGGGCATCTTCGTCAACTACAAGAACGTGGAGACGGTCGCCCGCAAGAAGCCGCCGTTCGGCATCGCGCAGACCGGCAAGTCGTTCCGCAACGAGATCACCCCCGGCAACTTCATCTTCCGGACCCGTGAGTTCGAGCAGATGGAGATGGAGTTCTTCGTCGAGCCCGGCACCGACGAGCAGTGGCACGAGTACTGGCTCTCCGAGCGCTGGAACTGGTACCTCGACCTCGGCCTGTCCGAGGAGAACCTGCGCTTCTACGAGCACCCCAAGGAGAAGCTCTCCCACTACTCGAAGCGCACCGTCGACATCGAGTACCGGTTCCGGTTCGGCGGCAGCGAGTTCGCCGAGCTGGAGGGCATCGCCAACCGCACCGACTTCGACCTGTCCACGCACAGCAAGCACTCCGGCGTCGACCTGTCGTACTTCGACCAGGGCAAGGGCGAGCGCTGGATGCCGTACGTGATCGAGCCGGCCGCCGGCCTCACCCGCGCGGTGCTGGCGTTCCTGCTCGAGGCGTACGACGAGGACGAGGCGCCGAACACCAAGGGCGGCGTGGACAAGCGCACCGTCATGCGGTTCGACCCGCGGCTGGCTCCGGTCAAGGTCGCCGTGCTGCCGCTGTCGCGCAACGAGGCGCTGTCGCCGAAGGCCAAGCAGCTCGCCACCGACCTGCGCAAGCGCTGGGTGGTCGAGTTCGACGACTCGCAGGCGATCGGCCGCCGCTACCGCCGGCAGGACGAGATCGGCACGCCGTTCTGCGTCACCGTCGACTTCGACACGCTCGACGACAACGCCGTGACGGTCCGGAACCGGGACACGATGGCCCAGGAGCGCGTCTCGCTGGACCAGGTCGAGCGCTACCTGATCGAGCGCCTCCCCGGCTGCTGAGGTGTAAGGAAGGGCCCCTTCTTAACGCCTCGTGTAGAGGAG
>NZ_JBMVFV010000097.1:0-19709 GCF_049538395.1 Micromonospora sp. AB353
TCCATCACCCCGGCCAGCCGGCGGACGCCCTCGCGGATCCGCTCCGGCGTGGGGAAGGAGAAGTTCAGCCGCATGTTCCCGGCGCCGGTCCCGTCGGCGTAGAAGCCGGTCCCCGGCACGTACGCGACGCGGGCGGCCACTGCGCGCGGCATCATCGCCTTGGAGTCGAGCCCGTCGGGCAGCGTCGCCCAGACGAACAGGCCGCCCTGCGGCGTGGTCCAGGTGGTGCCCTCGGGCATCAGGTCGGCCATCGCGTCGAGCAGCGCGTCCCGGCGCTCGCGGTAGATCTCGCGGTAGACCTTGAGCTGCTGCCGCCAGGGCATGGTGCCGAGATACGTCGAGACGGCCGACTGCGCGTAGGCGCTCGGGCAGAGGATCTGCGCCTCGCTGGCGATGACCAGCTTGTCGCGGACCGCGTGCGGGGCGAGGATCCAGCCCACCCGCAGGCCCGGCGCGAACGTCTTGGAGAACGTGCTCAGGTAGAAGACCCCGTCGCGCCGCCGGGCCCGCAGCGGCCGGGGCGCCTCGCCCTCGAAACCGAGCTGACCGTACGGGTCGTCCTCCACCACGAGCAGCCCGGCGCGCTCGCAGATGTCGAGCACCCGCTCGCGCCGCTCCTCGCTCAGCGTCACGCCGGCGGGGTTCTGGTAGGTGGGGATCGTGTAGAGGAACTTCACCCGGCGGCCCGCCCGGGCCAGGTCGGCGATCGCCACCTCCAGCGCCTCCGGGATGAGCCCTTCGTCGTCCATCGGCACGTGGGCGACCTGGGCCTGGGCGGCCTGGAACACCCCGAGCGCGCCGACGTAGGTCGGGCCCTCGGCGAGCACCACGTCACCCGGGTCCAGGAAGAGGCGGGCCACCAGGTCGAGGGCCTGCTGGCCGCCGACCGTGACCACCACGTCCTCCGGTGAGGCGCCGCAGGAGGCGTCGATCCCGGACAGGGACATCACCTCGCAGATCCGCTCGCGCAGCTCGGGGGCACCCTGGCCGACGCCGTACTGGAGGGTGGTGGCGCCGTGCTCGGAGCCGAGCCGGCCGAGCATCTCGCCCACCGCGTCGAGCGGCAGCGCCGCGATGTAGGGGGCCCCGCCGGCGAGCGAGACGACCTCCGGCCGGTTGGCCACCGCGAAGAGTGCCCGGATCTCCGAGGCGGTCATCCCGCGGACGCGCCGGGCGTACCGGTCGGTGTAGTCGTCGAGCGTCGTGCCGGTCATGGACATCACCTCGATCGGGTGTCGGCGGGGCTGCCGCCCGGTGTGGTACCCGCGATGCCGACATCCATTGGCGGCGGGGGCCGGTTGGTCGATCGTAGTCCCCGGTGACGGTCGCGGCACCGGCCGTGTGGACACGTCCACATCCCGGACCCGCCGTCGGCCGTCCGGGCGGGGGTTCGCGCGTTCCCTCCCGTACCGCCGGACAGGGGCGTACGATCGCTCGTCGGGAGCAGGAGGGCGCGGGACTCACCGGCGCTCCGAGCCTAGTGGTGGGGTGCGCTCATGTCGCGACGTCTGGTCAGCCTGACCCTGGACACGCTGGAGGACCTGCCTCGATCCTGCCGGAGCTGCGTCTACTGGGAGCTGGATCCGGTCTCTGCGGAACGGGCCTGCGCGGCCGGTGACCCGGGCCTGGAGAAGGAGGCGTGGGTCTCCCAGACGCTGCTGGAGTGGGGTTCCTGCGGCAAGCTCGTCTACGTCGACGGCATGCCGGCCGGTTTTGTCATGTACGCCCCGCCGGCGTACGTCCCGCGTTCGATGGCGTTTCCCACCTCGCCGGTCTCGGCGGACGCGGCGCTGCTGATGACGGCGCACGTGGTGCCCGCCTTCGCCGACGGCGGCCTGGGCCGGATGCTGGTGCAGGGCGTGGCCCGCGACCTGACCAAGCGCGGCATCAAGGCGATCGAGGCGTTCGGCGACGCGAAGTTCGGCGACGACGCGGACGACCCGGCGCGCGCCTGCGTGGCGCCCGCCGACTTCTTCCTCTCGGTGGGCTTCAAGACGGTCCGGCCGCACCCGCGCTATCCCCGGCTGCGGCTGGAGTTGCGGACGGCGCTGAGCTGGAAGTCGGACGTGGAGTACGCGCTGGAGAAGCTGCTCGGCTCGATGAGCCCGGAGACGCTGCTGCGGCCGGTCCGCCCGGCGCCCGCCACCCGCTCGACGAGCTGAGCCGCGGCTCAGTCGACCACGGTGCCGGCGGCCACGATCGCCCGCAGTTCGCTCACGTCGATCGAACCGGTCGGCACGTCCCGCTCGATCGGCAGGTACATCCGCTGCACGCCGGCCACGATGGCCTCGACCACCCGGTCCCGGAAACGCGGGTCGACGAGCCGCCCCCTGTCGTCCGGTGAGGTGAGGTAGCCGACCTCGACGCGTACCGCGGGCATCCGGGTGAGCCGGAGCAGCTCCCAGGCCTTGGCGTGGGTACGGCAGTCGCGCAGCCCGGTACGGGCCACGATCTCCCGCTGCACGAGCCCGGCCAGCCGCTCGCCGGTCGCCGACGTGACGCCGTTGTCGGTGCCGTAGTGGTAGGTCGCCACCCCCTCGGCCTCCGGGTTGGCGTGCCCGTCGGTGTGCAGGGAGATGAACACGTCGGCACCGAGGGAGTTGGCGAGCTGGGCCCGGTCCGCGTCCGGCAGGCACGCGCCGGGCGACGGGCCCCGGGTGAGCTGCACCCGTACGCCCGCGGCGGCGAGCCGCCCCTCCAGCCGGCTGGCGAGGTCGTGCACGAGGTCCGCCTCGGTCCAGCGCAGCGTGCCGTCGGGCACCACCACGCCCGGGTCGGTGCCGCCGTGCCCCGGGTCGATCACCACGGTCCGCCCGACGAGCGTCGGACCGGCCTGCCGGATGGCGTCGGACTCGCGCAGCCACTGCGGGCGCCCGCCGACCACCTTGCGGCCGAGGCGGCGCAGCGCGTTGACGGTGTGCGGCCCGCACGAGCCGTCCGGTTTCAGGCCCATCTCCCGCTGGAACTGCGCCACCGCGCGGGAGGTGCGGATGCCGTAGATGGCGTCCGCGCGGCCCACGTCGTACCCCATCTCCAGGAGGCGTTCCTGGAGCGAGCGGACGTCCTCGCCGGTCAGCGGCTCGGGTACGGCGTGGTAGAGCGCACGGGCGCCGAACCGCCAGCGGGCCGCGTCGAGCGCCCGCCACGTCTCGGCGCCGACCCGGCCGTCGACGCTGAGGCCGCGGGACTGCTGGAAGGCCCGTACCGCGCGTTCGGTCTGGGCGTCGTAGTCGTCACCCGCGGCCTCGGCGGGGAGAAGCTCCAGGCCGGCGAGGACGGTACGGATCTCGGCCACCGCCGGTCCCTGGTCACCGGGTCGGATCGGACGCACGACGACCCCCTCTGCACGGACGTTGGCGGACCGGAACTCCGACGGATGCTTACGGAGCGTACCGTGGCCGATACCCGACGGGTTCGCGTTCATGCAGGTCAGGAAAGCCGGAACCCCCGCCAACCGGGGGTGGTGACGGGGGTTCCGGCGGTGTCGGTACGGCTCAGAGCGCCGACTCGATGAGCTTGACCAGCTCGCCCTTCGGCTTGGCGCCGGCGATCGACTGCACCGGCTGGCCGTTCTTGAAGATGGTCAGCGTCGGCACCGACATGATCCGGTAGGCGCGCGCCGTCTCCGGGTTCTCGTCGATGTTGAGCTTGACGATGGTGACCTGGTCCTTCATCTCGCCCGCGATCTCCTCCAGCAGCGGCGAGACCTTGCGGCAGGGGCCGCACCACTCCGCCCAGAAGTCGACCAGAACCGGCTTGTCGGACTGCAGCACGTCACTGACGAAGCTGGCGTCCGTGACCGCCTTGGTTGCTCCCACTATGAACTCTCCTCCTCCGAACCTTGCTCGTGGAACTCTCAGCCCTGGATGGTGGCGATGAACCGCTCGGCGTCCAGCGCGGCGGCGCAGCCGGTGCCGGCCGCCGTGATGGCCTGCCGGTAGGTGTGGTCGACGAGGTCACCCGCCGCGAACACACCGGGCACGCTGGTACGGGTGCTGGGGGCCTCCACCTTCACGTACCCCTCGTCGTCCAGCTCCACCTGACCGCGGAACAGCTCGCTGCGCGGGTCGTGCCCGATCGCCACGAACACGCCCGTGACGTCGAGCACCTTGCTCTCGCCGGTGTGCACGTTGCGCACCCGTACGCCGCTCACCTTGCCGTCGTCGCCGAGGATCTCCTCGACCACTGTGTTCCACTCGACCTTGATCTTCTCGTTGCTCAGCGCCCGGTCCGCCATGATCTTGCTGGCGCGGAACGAGTCGCGGCGGTGGAGGATCGTCACCGACTCGGCGAAACGGGTGAGGAAGCTCGCCTCCTCCATCGCCGAGTCGCCGCCGCCGACCACCACGATGTGCTGGTTGCGGAAGAAGAAGCCGTCACAGGTGGCACAGGACGACACGCCGTGGCCGAGGTATTCCTGCTCGCCCGGCACACCCAGCGGACGCCAGGCCGAGCCGGTGGAGAGGATGACGGCGCGGGCGCGGTACGCGGTCTCGCCCACCCACACGGTGCTCACCGCGTCGGAGCCGATCTCGCCGGTGTCCTTCAGCTCGACCCGCGTCACGTCGTCGGTGAGGAACTCGGCGCCGAAGCGCTCGGCCTGCTTGCGCATGTTGTCCATCAGCTCGGGGCCGAGAATGCCGTCGGCGAAGCCGGGGAAGTTCTCCACCTCGGTGGTGGTCATCAGCGCGCCACCCGACTGCACGCCCTCGATCACCAGGGGCTTCAGGTTGGCGCGGGCGGCGTAGACCGCCGCCGTGTAGCCGGCCGGACCGGAGCCGATGATGATCAGGTTGCGGACCTCGTCCACTGCCGTCTCCCGATGTGTGTGTTCGTCACCGGCCGCACCGATGTCGATCCCGAGTGCCGACGGCTCTAGGGACGCCGGCGCCTGACTTGCAGAACGCCATCGTACGAAGCGGGGATTCCCGAGCCGGTCATCCGGTGGGTCAGGTCACGTGGCGGGACAAGCGTCGGGACCGCGTTTTCACCCTACCCGCGTCCGGAACCGCGTGTCCGCGCCGGACCCGGGTACCCCGCACTCCGGCCCGCTCACCCAGCCCCAGCGGGCGCCGCCGGCGTCCGCGAACGTCACCACGAGCGCCGGTACGCCCTGGAAGCGGGCGTAGTCGACCATGTTCAAGGTGAGCGGCACGCCGCCGTGCTCGGCCCCGATCGCGGTGAGGCACGCGGCGAGCGTCTCCGGCCGGGTCAGCCGGTCCAGCCCGCCGAGCGCGCCGACGCGGTACTTCTCGGTGGACAGGGGCGTCTCCGCGCCGTCCTTCGCCGCGCCGGACGGTCCGGCCATGTCTCCCCGGCTCGACTCCGTTCGGGCGAGCGCCCCGCCCGCGGCGAGGCGCTCCGGAGTCCAGTCGGTGCCGCTGCGCACCGCCGGTCCGGTGGTCCGGTACGGCGCGGCGGCCATCGGTGCCGCCTCCCCGCCCGCCCGGTCGGCGGTGCTGACGCCGCCGTCGCCGGAGTCGGCCATCCGGCCCACACCGAGGCCCACCGCGGCGACCGAGGCCGCGGCCAGCGCCACCGGTCCGGCGATGCGAGCCCAGCGCCGGGGGCGACGACCGGGGCCGCTGTGCCGGTCGGGACGGGGCGCCGTGCCGGGTGGCCGACTCGCGCCGCCGGGCTGCGCCGGCACGAGCGGCGTACCGTCGCGCAGCGCGGGACCGGCCCCGGCGAGCGCCGCGGTGATCCGGTCGGCCACGGCCTGCGGCATCTCCGGCGCCGGGGCGGCGGCCCAACCGGCCAGGTCCGCGCCGACCAGATCGACCGCGTCGGCGAGATTCGCGTACGCGGCGCGCCACGCCGGGTTCTGCTGGACCAGTCGGGCCACTGTCGCCTGCTCGGGGGTGCCGTCCAGCGCCCCGCCGAGGTAGTCGGCGAGCAGGTCGTGGTCGACCTCGCTGAACTCCCGGGAAGTCACGGCTCCTCCTGGCTGACAGCCTGCCGGGACGCTCCCGACGAGGATCCGACGCCCTCGGGGCGCCTGCGGTTCCCGGAGGTGAGCCGCGGCACGTCCTCGGCCGGTGTGTCGGTGCCGGTCCGCAGGTGCCCGAGCAGGACGGCGAGGCGGGCCCGGCCTCTGGCGCACCGGCTCTTGACAGTCCCCTCGGCGACGCCGAGCATGGCGGCGACCTCGGCCACCGGGTAGCCCTGCACGTCGACGAGGACCAGCGCGGCCCGCTGCTCGGCGGGCAGTGCCGCGAGCGCCTGCCGGACCACAAGCGCGGTGTCGTGGTCGCGGACCGGCGCGGCCGGTTCCGGACCGCCGGTGTGCCGGCCGGGCTCGCCGTCGGTGTGCACGCCGTCCGGCAGCGGGACGGTGGCGTGGGTCTGCCGCCGCCGGATCCGGTCCAGGCAGGCGTTGACCACGATGCGGTGCAGCCAGGTGGTGACCGCCGAGTCGCCCCGGAACCGGGCTGCGGCGCGGTGCGCCGACAGCATGGCGTCCTGGAGGGCGTCGGCGGCCTCCTCGCGGTCGCCGATCGTCCGTAGCGCGACCGCCCAGAGGCGGTCCCGGTGGCGTTGGAACAGTTCGGTGAAGGCGTCCCGGTCGCCGGCCGCGTGCGCCCGCAGCAGCTCCAGGTCGGAGCGGCCGGGTGGCACGCCGTCGCGTTCCGTCATCACCACGTCCGGTGGAGGTGGCGCGGCGGGGACGGCGGCCGGGTCACGAGCCCTGGACCACGATCTCCTGGACGCCGAGCTTCCAGCCGCTGCCGCTCTCCTTCTCCGGCAACTTGGTGATCCAGAACAGCAGGTACTGGTACTTCTGGTCCGGCTCGAAGGCGTTGAAGATCATCTTGGTGCCGCCGTCCTCGTTCGCCGGCCCGATCAGCGTCGAGTAGGCGTTGACGAGCTGCTTGTCGCCGGAGGAGCTGGACGGGAAGTCGCCGCGGGTGCCGGTGCGCAGCTCGACGGTGGCGCCGGTGGCCGAGAGCGTGGCCTCCAGCTGCTTGACCGAGTGCGGGGCGCCCAGGTCGATCCAGACACCCATGCCCTTCTTGATCCCGCCGAACTTACCGTTGTTGCGGTAGCTGTTGGTCTCCCAGCCCTCGTCGTCGTTCCCGTCGATCACCTTCTCGGCGTTGCGCACCTCGGCGCGGTCGCCGTCCGGGTCGATGATCCGTACGTCCTGGATGGTGAGCTTGCGGACCTGCGCGGCGGGCTCGGCGCCACCCCCGGTGGCCGGCGCGCTGTTCGACGGCTGCGCGACCGGCTCCTTGTCGCCGTCGTCGCCGCCACCGAGTGCGTTGATGCCGATGAGCAGCCCGACCAGGGCGACCGCCAGCAGGCCGGCGATGCCGATGGCGACCTTGCGGCCACCGGCCGCGGCCAGCGGGGAGGGCTCCTCGCCGGGGTCGGCGGTGAAGCGCAGCGGGCCGGCCTGCTCCAGGAACTGCTCGTCGGCCGGGATGTCGAGCCGGCTCAGCTCGGCGGCCAGCACGTCCGACGACGGCGGGGGGATCTCCGGGTCGAGCAGGTCCATGGTCAGGTCGTCGAGGTAGGCCGGCACCCCGGCGCGCATCTGCCGGGGCGCGGCGATGGCGCCGCCGGCGTCCCGGACGGCGTCCGGCAGGGCGGCGCGGCCGTGCCCGGCGGTGGCGCCGTGCAGCGGGGCCTCGCCGTGCGGCCAGTGCCCGGTCAGGGCGAAGTAGAGCACCCCGCCGACCGCGCGCAGGTCGTTCTCCTGGCTGTCCGCCCCGTCGGTACGCGCGTCGGCGAGCACCACCCGGCCGTCGTCACTGATCATGACGGTGCCGGGGTGGAGGTTGCCGTGCACCATGCCGGTGGCGTGCACGGCGGCGAGGGCGCTGGCGACGGCGTTGCCGATCGCGGTGGCCCGGGCCGGGTCCAGCGGCCCGTCGGCGGCGACCATCTCGCGCAGCGACTGCCCGTCGACCCACTCGCGGACCACGTAGGCCCGGTCGTCCTCGTCGATCGCGTCGTAGACGCCGACCAGGTTGGGGTGGATGACGCGGCTCGCGGCGACCGCGGCCTGGAGCATCTCGGTGGCGGAGTCGCCACCCGGGTAGCGGAGGACCACGGCGACGGGACGGCGGAGCACCACGTCGACACCGCGCCAGACCAACCGGCCCGCGCTGTCGTTGTTGATGTGCTCGACCAGTTCGTACCGCTCCGCGAGCAGCTCACCGACCGTGGGAGCACCGAAGGTCACGACCGCAGGAGAGGTCTCCTCCGCTTCCTGACCCTCGCCGACCTGGGTCACCCGTCCTCCCTCGGTGATCGCGTCGATCGATGGACCCGTGCTGCTGGGCATGTGGCTTCCCGCTCTGCCTTCGGTGGAACGGCCGCGGTGTCGACACCCGCGTCGATCCCGGTCGTACCCGTCGAGAGCGACCTTACCCGGGATGCCCGGTTCTCCGACATGTCATCTTCCCGCTGTGACCGGCCGGAAGGCCAGTCGCCGCGGGCCCCGACCGGGTCGCCCGCCCACCCGGCAGGCGAGCCGGACACGCACCGCCAATCTAGAGGTTGACGGCAAGGAGGCGGCACAGGGGCGTACCGGTGCGGCGGCCGGGAGGTTTTCCCCGCCCCGGCCTGCGCTCCCTCGTCCGTACGGTTGGTTGTCCACAGGCCGAGAGGACCATTGGACGGCGGAATTCCAAGTTATCCACAGCCGTATCCCCAGCCTGGTGATCCTCGTTCACCGTCGGTCACCGAGGGGGTCAACGCCCGAGGCGCCGCCGGACCATCCCGACCACCTCGGTGATCTCGCCGATCCGCAGCACCATGGCGAGCCCGAGGTAGGTCGCGCCGATCGCCGCGCCGCCGATCACCAACTGGACCGCCGCGGCGAGCCAGCTCAGGCTCTCCGGGTCGCCGGGGAGCACCGCGACCACGAGCAGGCCGACGACCGCCGCGCCGAGCGCCGCCACGACCACCCGGCCGAGCGTCCGCATGATCCCGCCCAGCCCGATCCGGCCCACCCGGGGCCGCAGCAGCATCGCCGAGATGATCGCCGCCGCCAGGTACGACACCGCGTTGCCGAGCATCATCCCGGCCGCCGCGAACGTGTTCGAGAAGAGCAGGAACAGGCCCACCTGGAGCAGCACGCGCAGCGCCACCACCGGGATGTTGATCAGAGCCGGGGTACGGGTGTCCGGCAGCGCGTAGAACGCGAAGGTGAAGAGCTGGCTCACCGCGAACGGCACCAGCCCGAGCGCCGCCACCAGCAGCACGGTCGAGGTGGCCACCGCGTTGTCGCCGGTGAACGCGCCGTACCGGAACACCACCACCGAGATCGGCGCGGCCAGCACCGCGTAGCAGACCGCGATGGGCGCGAGCACCGCGGTGACCATCCGGGTGCCCCGGGACAGGTCGGCGGTGACGTCGCGGAACCGGTTCTCGGCCGCCGCCGCGCTCATCCGGGGCATCAGCGCGGTGATGATCGAGACCGCGATGATGCCGTGCGCCATCATCAGCAGCAGGAACACGTTGTTGTAGATCAGCAGGCCGGCGTTCTCGCCGTCCCCGCCGGTGGCCCGGTTGAGCAGGTTGACCACCACGAAGAGGCCGAGCTGGTTGACCGCGACGTAGCAGAACATCCAGGCGCCGAGCCGGGCCAGCTCGCGCAGCCCCAGCTCGCGGAAGTCGAACCGCGCCTTCCACCGGAAGCCGACCTTGCGCAGCGCGGGCAGCAGGCCGACCGCCTGCACCGCCACGCCCAGCAGCGTGCCGCCGCCGACCAGCAGGATCCGGTCCCAGCCCACCTCCTCGGGCCGGAGGCCGGTCGCGCCGAAGACGACGATGTACAGGCCGAACGTGCCGATCGAGACGAGGTTGTTGAGGATCGGCGCCCACATCGGGGCGGCGAAGTGCCCCCTGGTGTTCAGCACCGCGGCGATCAGGGCGCTGATGCCGGTGAAGAACAGCATCGGCAGCATCAGGTACGACAGCCGGGTGACGAGCGTGGTGTACGCCGGATCGTCGCCACCGGCCGCGTACACGGCGGTCAGCACCGGGGCCAGCAGCACCGCGATCAGCGCGGTCGCGGCGAGCGCCAGCACCGCGAGGGTCAGCAGGCGCTGCGCGTACGCCTCGCCCCGGTCCGCATCGATCTTGCGGCGGCGCACCAGCACCGGCACCAGGACGCTCGTCAGCACGCCGCCGAGCAGGAACTCGTACACCTGGTTGGGCAGGAACTGGGCGGTGGTGAACGCGTCGCCGACCATGGTGCCGAGCGCGGCGCCGATCATCAGGTTGCGGATGAACCCCGTACCCCGGCTCACCAGGCTGCCGATCGCCATCACCGCGCTGTTCGCCGCGGCGCTGGTCTCGGCGACCACCTCCTGCGGCGGTGCGACGGCCTCGACGCCGGGCTGGTTCAGCGGCTCGGCGGAGATGAAGGTGGCGCCGTCGTCCGGCGGCAGGCCGTCGCCGTGCGCGTTCGCGCTGCGGTAGAGCCCGCCGCTCATCTGCCAGCCTCCAGGGGGTACGTGGTGATCGGGCCCGGCCGGCCCCGCCCAACCGGAACCTTAGTCAACCCGGACCCGTTACCCGCGCCCGGCGCGGTCGATCCACCTCCGGCCCGATAGGCTGGCGATCCGATGTCCGAAGCCTCCGCCTCCCACGCCGCCGACCGCCGCGAACTGACCGCCGCGCAGCGCAACGCCGTCGCCGAACTGCTCCGAGTCTCACCGGTCGCTGACGAGCTGGGCCGGCGCTTCGCCCGGGCCGGTCACGAACTGCACCTGGTGGGCGGATCCGTCCGCGACGCGCTGCTCGGGCGGCTCGGCAACGACCTCGACTTCTGCACCGACGCCCACCCGGACGAGACCATCAAGGTCATCCGCGGCTGGGCCGAGTCGATCTGGGAGACCGGACGCGAGTTCGGCACCATCGCCTGCCAGCGCGACGGCCTCAACCTGGAGATCACCACGTTCCGGGCGGAGGTCTACGACCAGGTCAGCCGCAACCCGGTGGTGCAGTACGGCACGAGCCTGACCGAGGATCTCAAGCGCCGCGACTTCACCGTCAACGCGATGGCGGTCAGCCTGCCCGACCACCGGTTCACCGACCCGTACGGCGGGCTGGCCGACCTGGCTGCCAAGATCATCCGTACCCCTGGAACGCCGCAGGAGTCGTTCCGCGACGACCCGCTGCGGATGCTGCGCGCGGCCCGGTTCGCCGCCCAGCTCCGCTTCGCCGTCCACCCGGACGTCCGGGCCGCGATGACCGAGATGGCCGGCGACCTGGACCGGATCACCGCCGAGCGGATCCGGGACGAGTTCACCAAGCTGCTCTGCGGCGCCGACCCGATCACCGGGCTGCGCCTGCTCGTCGACACCGGCCTGGCCGAGCGCTTCCTGCCCGAGCTGACCGGCCTGAAGCTCACCATCGACGAGCACGCCCAGCACAAGGACGTCTACGAGCACACGCTCACAGTGGTCAGCAACGCCATGTCGCTGGAGTCCGACGGCTGCGACTTCGTGCTGCGGATGGCCGCGCTCATGCACGACGTCGGCAAGCCGGCCACCAAGGCGGTCGGCGCGGACGGCCGGGTCAGCTTCCACCACCACGAGGTGGTCGGCGCCCGGCTGACCAAGAACCGGATGAAGGCGATGCGCTACTCCAAGGAGATCACCTCCCAGGTGGTCAAGCTGGTCGGGCTGCACCTGCGCTTCTACGGGTACGGCCGGGGCGAGTGGACCGACTCGGCGGTGCGCCGGTACGTCACCGACGCCGGCGACCTGTTGTCCCGGCTGCACAAGCTGACCCGCTCCGACTGCACCACCCGCAACCGGCGCAAGGCGGCCCAGCTCGCGGCCGACTACGACGCGCTGGAGGAGCGGATCGCCCGGATCGCCGCCGAGGAGGACCTGGCCCGGGTCCGTCCCGACCTGGACGGCAACGCGATCATGGAGCTGCTCGGCGTACCGCCCGGGCCGGTGGTCGGCCGGGCCTGGCAGCACCTCAAGGAGCTGCGCCTGGAGCGCGGGCCGCTGGACCGCGACGAGGCCGAGGCGGAGCTGCTGCGCTGGGCGCGCGACGAGGGCATCACCGGCTGAGCGCTCGGCGTCCGGGATCTGACGACGATACGGCGGCGTGTCGACCGAACGGTTGACCCGTTCCGGTCGATGTCTCCCGCATGATGAGCATCGGCAGCCGCCGGATCGACAGATGCGGCTGTGCTGATCTCATCCGCCCGTCCGCTCCGGACGGTCGCTGGACACGGGGAGTCAATTCGTGACACGTCACGGCGGCCTGCGCCGCTCCGCGCTCGTGGGGCTGGCCCTCACCAGCGCCACCTCCATCCTCTGCGCCACAGTCGCCGGGCCGGCCCTCGCCGACCCGAAGCGACCGCCGGTTCGTGGCGCCGGCACGGCCGAGGCGGTGCCCGGCCGCTACATCGTGGTCCTCAAGAAGGGCAAGACCACCCCGGCCAAGGTGAAGTCCGCCGCGTCCGCGCTGGCCGGCGAGCACGGCGGCACCGTCCGCCGGGTCTTCGGCAAGGCGCTGAACGGCTACTCGGCCACCATGGACGCCCGGCAGGCCGCGCGGCTCGCCGCCGACCCGGACGTCGAGTACGTCCAGCAGGTCCAGCGGTGGAGCACCGCCGGCACCCAGACCACCCCGCCGTGGGGCCTGGACCGCATCGACCAGCTCAAGACCCGGACCGACGGCAAGTACACCTACCCGTCGACCGGCGCCGGGGTGACCGCGTACGTGATCGACACCGGCATCGACATCGACCACCAGGACTTCGGCGGGCGCGCCCGCAACGGCTACGACGCGGTCGAGCAGGACGACGTCGCGCAGGACTGCGACGGGCACGGCACGCACGTGGCGGGCACGATCGGCGGTACGACGTACGGCGTCGCCAAGGCCGTCGACCTGGTCGCCGTCCGGGTTCTCGACTGCTCCGGCAGCGGCGACACCGAGCAGGTGATCGCCGGCATCGAGTGGGTCACCGCCAACGCCACCGGGCCGTCCGTCGCCAACATGAGCCTCGGCGTCGACCGCGTCGACCAGGCCGTCAACGACGCGGTCACCCGCTCGATCGCGTCCGGCATCACCTACGCCGTCGCGGCCGGCAACAGCATGCAGGACGCCTGCGGCTCCTCGCCGGCGAGCGTGCCCGCCGCCATCACCGTCGGCGCCACCGACCGGGTCGACATGCGCGCCTGGTTCTCGAACTACGGCCGCTGCCTGGACCTGTTCGCCCCCGGCACCGGCATCGTCTCGGCCAAGGCCGGCACCAGCGCCGGCACGGACTCGATGAGCGGCACCTCGATGGCCTCCCCGCACGTGGCGGGCGCCGCCGCGCTGCTGCTGGAGGAGCACCCGGGCTGGTCGCCGCAGCAGGTGCGCGACTCGGTCGTGACCACCGGCATCGGCGGCGCGGTGCACGACATCATGGGCTCCACCGACCGGATGCTGCACATCGGCTCGGCCGCGACGGCCCGCGGCTCGTACGGGCTCAAGGCCCGGGTCAACGGCCGCTACGTCACCGCGGAGAGCGCCGGCACGAAGCCGCTGATCGCCCGGGGCACGGCCATCGGCGCCTGGGAGAAGTACGACGTGGTCGACGCCGGCGGAGGGCTGTTCGGCCTGCGGGCGCGGGTCACGAACAAGTTCGTCACGGCGGAGAGCGCCGGGGCGAAGCCGCTGATCGCCCGCTCGGCCACCATCGGCGCGTGGGAGAAGTTCCAGATCGTCGACAACACCGACGGCACGATCAGCCTGAAGGCGGCGATCAACGGCAAGTACGTCACCGCGCCGAGCGCCACCTCCCCGCTGATCGCCAGCAAGACCGCGATCGGCACCGCCGAGAAGTTCGACTTCGACGCCCCGGCGCCCCTCGTGAGCATCAAGTCGGTGGCCAGTGGCAAGTTCGTGACGGCGGAGAGCGCCGGGGCGAAGCCGCTGATCGCCCGCTCGGCGACCGTCGGCGCCTGGGAGAAGTACGAGCTGGTCAACGTCGGTGACGGCTACGGCACCTTCGGCCTGAAGGCCCAGATCAACGGCAAGTTCGTCACGGCGGAGAGCGCCGGGGCGAAACCGCTGATCGCCCGGGGCGCCTCGATCGGCGCGTGGGAGGGGATGTCGTTCCTCGACTACAACGCCGACGGCTCGGTCTACCTGTACGCGAACATCAACGAGAAGGCGGTCACCGCCGGCAGCGCCGGCACCAGCCAGCTCATCGCCAGCCGGACCATCGACTGGAACAGCCCGACCCTCGGCCTGGGCGCCGGCGAGAAGTTCGTCGTCGCCGTGCTCTGACCCGTACCACCGCACGACGCCCGCCGGTTCCCCTCGGGGAGCCGGCGGGCGTCGTCGTCACGGGGTGACCGTGCTGCCGTCCACTGTGGTCTTGCCGTTGTGCTGGGCGCTGCTGCCCAGCCGCGCCAGCAGGCCGGCCAGGTCGATGCCGGTCAGGTCGCTGCCGAGCTGGAGGCCCTGGGCGACGTTCCCGGCCACCGACTTGGTCAGCGACGACGCGCCGTCGGTGGAGATCACCGTCATCTTGTCGATCGCGCCGATCGGGGCGCTGGCCGCGCCGACGACCTCGGGCAGCACCTTGACGAGCAGGTCCAGCACGGCCGCCTCGCCGTACGCGGCGAACGCCTCGGCCTTGCGGGCCATCGCGTCGGCCTCGGCCTGACCCTTGGCGAGGATGGCCGCGGCCTCGGCCTGGCCCTCCCGCTCGACCGCCTCGGCGATCGCGGAACGGCGACGCTGCTCGGCCTCACCCTCCTTGGCGCCCTCGATCGCGTTCGCCTCGGCCAGCGCGGCCCGGCGGGCCCGCTCGCCCTCACCGGTGAGGCGGGCCTGCTCGGCGGAGGCCTGCGCGGCAGCAATGGTGGCCTGCCGCTGCGCGTCGGCGTTGAGCACCGCCGCGTTGCGGTTCGCCTCGGCCTCCTGCTCCACCTTGTACCGGGCGGCGTCGGCCGGCTTGCGCACCTCGGTGTCGAGCTGGCGCTGCTTCAGTTCGGCGTTGCGCTCGGCCACCTTCTGCTGCTCGGAGAGGATCGCCTGGTCCCGCTCGGCCTGCGCGAGCGGCCCGGCCGCTGCCGACTTCGCCTTCGCCGCGTCGATCTCGGCCTGGATGCCGGCCTGCTTGAGCGCCAGGTTCCGGTTCGCCTCGGCGATCGCCTCCTCGGCGAGCAGCCGCTCCTGCTCGGCCTGCTGGCGGGCCCGTGCCTCGGCGATGGCCGCGTCCTTGAGCACCCGGGCCGCCTCCGGCCGCCCCAGGTCCTGGAGGTAGGAGCCCTCGGCCAGGATGTCCTGGAGCTGGAAGGTGTCCAGCACCAGGCCCTGGTTGGTCATCGAGTGCTCGGCCTCCTCGGCGACCGCGCTGGCGAACGCCGCCCGGTCCCGGATGATCTCCTCGACGGTGAGCCGCCCGACGATCGAGCGGAGCGCGCCGGCCAGCACCTCGCGGGTGAAGTTGTCGATCTCCTCCTGCTGGTTCAGGAAGCGCTGGGCGGCGGCGCGGATCGCGTCCTCGGTGCCGCCGACCTTGACGATCGCGACGCCGTGCAGCTCGGTGCGGATGCCCTGCTTGCTCACCGCGCCGCGGATGCTGACGTCGATCCGGCGGCTGGACAGGTCGAGCGACTGAAGCTTCTGCACCACCGGCAGCACGAACACCGAGGCGCCGAGCACGACCTTCTGCCCGGACATGTCGGTGGCCCGGCCGCCGTCGGCGGTCTGGGTGGTGCGGCCCTTGCGGCCGGTGACGATGAACGCCTGGTTCGGCCCGGCCACCTTGATCCGGGACAACACGAAGAGGACGAGGACGACGGCGAGGAGGACCGCGCCGCCGATGGCGACGAGCAGGGGCATGGGGGTTCCCGTCTGTGTGGTGGTGTCAGTAGGTCTCGACGTGCACGCTGGTCTCGCTCAGGGCTTCGACCACGAAGATCCGGGTGCCGACCGGCATCGGCCCGTCGGCGCGGGCGTTGAGCTTCACCGGCTGGCCGGCGAGGCGTACCCGCACCTCGCCGTAGCCGCCGCTGGGGATCGGCGTCACCACCAGCCCGATCGCGCCGGCCAGGTGGTCGCGGGTGGGTGTGGCGTCGGTGCGCATGTTGCGGGCCGCGCGGCTCAGCCGGGCCGCCAGCCAGCCGGTGGGCACGGCGGCGAGCGCGCCGCCGGCCACCGCCGCCGCGATCATTCCGGGGGTACGACCCCCGAGCAGCTCGTTGACGATCGCGCCGCCGAACCCGAACGCCCCGGTGAACCCGGCGGCCGCCTCCAGCGACACCGGCCCGTCGACGTCCGGCTGGCCGACGTGGAGCACTCCCGAGCCGAGCAGGGCGAGCGTCAGCACGCCCACACCGACCCCGCCGATGATCAGGAAGATGAGCGTCCCGGTGGCCATGACCTGCACGGTATCGACGCGGTGCAACATCGACTTCGTTCAGCGGACGTCCAGCGGCGGGTCAGGGCCGGTCGGGGAGAATGTCGGCGTGGGCGCGACAATGGGTGACATGCGCTGGACCGTGCTCGACTCCCCGATCGGGGAGTTCTCCGTCGGCACCGACGACGACGCGGTGCGCGGCGCGCACTTCGGCCGGGTGGACGGGGCGTCGGACGAACCCGGCGACGCGGTGGCCCGGCTGGCGGTGGCGGAGCTGCGGGCGTACTTCGCCGGTGAGCTGACCGAGTTCACCGTGCCGGTGTCGGCGCCCCGCGGCTCGGAGTTCGAGCGCGCCGTCTGGCGGGAGATGACCCGCATCCCGTACGGGGAGACGAAGACGTACGGCGAGGTGGCGAAGGCGGTCGGTGACCCCGGCGGAGCCCGGGCGGTCGGGGTGGCCTGCAACCGCAATCCGGTGCCGGTGATCGTGCCCTGTCACCGGATCGTCGGCGCGGGCGGCAAGCTCGTCGGCTTCGGCGGCGGGCTGCCGCGCAAGGTGACGCTGCTGGAGCTGGAGGCGTCGGTGGCGCTGCGGCGCGCCTGGTCCTGACGTACGCGAAGAAGGAAGGCCGGGTCCGCGCGGACCCGGCCTTCCTTCTTCTGCGTGTCAGCGTGTCAGCGCTCGATCTCGCCGGCGATGAACGCCTCGACGGCGGCGTGCGCGTCGTGGTCGGCGTACTGCTCCGGCGGGGACTTCATGAAGTACGAGGAGGCGGAGAGGATCGGGCCACCGATCTTCCGGTCCAGCGCGATCTTCGCGGCGCGGACGGCGTCGATGATGACACCGGCCGAGTTCGGCGAGTCCCACACCTCGAGCTTCAGCTCCGCGTTGAGCGGGGTGTCACCGAAGGAGCGGCCCTCCAGGCGGATGTACGCCCACTTGCGGTCGTCCAGCCACGGCACGTGGTCGGACGGGCCGATGTGCACGTCGCTCTTGCTCATCTCGTGCGGGATCTGCGAGGTCACCGACTGGGTCTTCGAGATCTTCTTCGAGACCAGGCGGTTGCGCTCCAGCATGTTCATGAAGTCCATGTTGCCGCCGAAGTTGAGCTGGTACGTGCGCAGCAGCTCGACCCCGCGGTCCTCGAAGAGCTTCGCCAGGGCGCGGTGCACGATGGTGGCACCGACCTGGCTCTTGATGTCGTCGCCGACGATCGGCAGGCCGGCGTCGGTGAACTTCTTCGCCCACTCCGGGTCCGAGGCGATGAACACCGGCAGGGCGTTCACGAACGCGCAGCCGGCGTCGATCGCGGCCTGGGCGTAGAACTTGTCGGCCTCCTCGGAGCCCACCGGGAGGTAGGAGACGACCACGTCGACCTGCGCGTCGCGCAGCGCCTGCGCCACGTCGACCGGCTTGGCGTCCGACTCCTCGACGATCTCGCGGTAGTACTGGCCCAGACCGTCGAAGGTCGGGCCGCGCTGCACGGTGACGCCGGTCGGCGGCACGTCGCACAGCTTGATCGTGTTGTTCTCGCTGGCGACGATCGCCTCCGCGAGGTCCATGCCCACCTTCTTGGCGTCCACGTCGAACGCCGCGACGAACTTCACGTCGGAAACGTGGTAGTCGCCGAAGGTGACGTGCATGAGACCCGGGACGCGGTCGTTCGGGTCGGCGTTCCGGTAGTACTCCACGCCCTGTACGAGGGACGAGGCGCAGTTACCCACACCGACGATGGCGACGCGGACGGAGCCCATAGCGTCTGCCTCCTTCTTCTTCATCACGGCCGCTCTGTCCTGGACGTTCCAGGCGTGGGCGGGCTGTCGTTGTCTCCTCGGCCACCGGCCGTCCCGGGTCGCGGGTCGGCCGGGGCCCGGCCGGAGCGCTCGTTGGCGATGAGCTCCTCCAGCCAGCGGACCTCGCGCTCACAGGCGTCGAGCCCGTGGCGTTGCAGTTCCAGGGTGTACGCGTCGAGGCGCTCGGCTGCCCGGCCGAGCACGTCACGAAGACCTTCGCGACGTTCCTCGATCTTGCGGCGACGACCTTCCAGGATCCGGAGCCGGGTGGCCTGGTCGGTCCGGGCGAAGAACGCGAAGTGCACGCCGAAGCCCGTGTCGTCGTACGTCTCGGGTCCAGCCTGCGCTATGAGCTGGGCGAAGCGTTCCTTGCCCTCCGCGGTAATGGTGTAGACCACCCGACCGCGTCGGCTGGTCAGCGCGGGAACCTCCTCGGCGGTCGCGGGTGTCTCGGCGGCTTCGGCGATCCATCCCGCCGCCTGCAGCCGGCGCAGGGTCGGGTAGAGAGAGCCGTAGCTGATCGCCGCCCGGATGGCGCCGAGCTTGGCGGTCAGCTCCTTGCGCAGCTCGTAGCCGTGCATGGGCGCCTCCTGCAGGAGGCCGAGGATGGCGAGCTCGAGCACGGGCCATCCCTTCTTTTCCCCCTGCGCGGAGTGCTAACCACCGCGATGTATCGGACCGATACATCGCACGTTAGCGGAGAGGGGAGGGTGGGGCAAACCCCTGCTGACGCGACGCGATCATCACGGATCGTGACCGTGGTCGCCTGGGTTCGCCGGAGCGCGTACCCTTTCCCGCATGCGTACGCAGCGCCAGGTCGTCGACTACTCGCTTCAGAAGCGGGCTGTGCTGCGTGAACTGCTCGCCGGGCGGATCGGCACGTACGACGTCTGCGACGCCTCGCCGTACCTGAAGAACGCTGCCCGTTTCCACGGCGAGCCGACGGACCACCGCTGCCCGATCTGCCGCAGCGAGAACCTGATCCACGTCCACTACATTTACGGGGACGAACTCAAGCAGTCGGCCGGCCAGGCGCGTACCCGGGCCGAGTTGCCCGTCCTGGCCATGACGCTGCGTGAGTTCCAGGTGTTCGTGGTGGAGGTCTGCCCCGGCTGCGACTGGAACCATCTCGTCGAGCAGTTCCTGCTCGGCCGGGACGGTCTCGCGGGCGAGGCGGAGGACGCGGACGAGTCGGTCGCGGCCAACGGCTCCACCCCTCGGCGAAGGCGAGAGGCGCAACGGTGAACGCGGCTGTCCCGATCGCTGCCGGCCCATTCCCCGGGTGGCAGAAGCGACAGCCTTTAAGCGTAATTGGTCCGAATAGGTCGGATTTGACGGGCACGCGCCGGTACCGCCGGCGGGTAACGTCCCGTGTTCCAGCTCACGGCAACCCGGTGGCGGCGCCCCCGCGCCCCACCGCGACCGGCAGGGTGTGAGGAATGAACTACGGCGATCCCAGTTCTTCGCGTGGGCGGGCCCAGATCCCGGGCCCGAACGGCGACCCCGGTTCCGAAGGGAGCCGGGGCGGGAACGGTTGGTCCGGCGCGGCGGACGGCGGCGCCTCGGCGCGCGCCTC